>NZ_KV787950.1:0-52864 GCF_001807155.1 Corynebacterium sp. HMSC05C01
CGGAAGCCAAAAACTTCCAACCAACCCCCAAACCCTGACGGGGCAAAAATAAAGAGGTTGGCAACATGCATCATGCACTCACAAAAATGAAGCACACCACACAGATGATCAGGCAATCAATGGTTCACCCAACCACCACCGGCACACACCACACAAGGCATGCACACCATGGCACACAACACCAAGCACACAACAACAAAAAATGCATTGGCACACTATCGAGTTCTCAAACAACACCAGCACACTCAAACCCTCCCACACAACAATGGATACGTTTCAAGTGACTTGAAATGATATTGGTCCGCGATTGTTTTCCTGCCCGCCACACAAACCAGAGAACCTTGATCGCTCTCCAGCGGGGCGTTGTCGGTCTCGCTGACTGGGATTAAGTTACACACACCCAAACAACAACACAAATCGCCAGCGTAGAGCGTGTTTTCTAAGCGTCTTTAAATCCTTGTTTTGGGTTAATCACGCCAAAAACGAACAACGCCTGCAAAACCAGGCCGATCAAGAACATCAAACCCGCGATGGCCAGCGCGTATGCGACTTGGGCGGGGTGGGGATCGTCGATAAGCAATGTGTCTTTGACCGCGAAGAACAGGAGCATCGCAGGGATGAGACCAACGTCTGTGCGCCACACCTTCAGCGGTGCGCCGAGCACAGCACTGGCGAGGCCCGCTGCCCCCAGAGCAAGAATCGCCCTCAGACCGATTGGCGCGACCAGCAGCAACACCGCCATATAGAGCGCAACCGATGCCAGGGCGGCACCCCAATACAGGACCAGCCAGCGGCGCCGGGGAACGCCGAAACTCGTCATTGCCGTTGCGCCGAGGATGCCTGTGCCGTTGCTGCAATAGACCATGGCCCAGACGAGGATTGGCAGGCTCACGAGGAACTGGGCGAGAGGCTCGCTGCTCACCACTCCGGCAAGGTAGAGCAAAAGGCTATGCGCAACCGCGATACCTGCTGCCCACAACAGTTGTGGCTTGAAAATCACCTCGAAGATGAACCCTCCCCGGCCGATTCGGCCACGCACCGCGCGCCGATCCTCGTCGTTGGTCGCCTCGACGTAGCGCGTGCCTATCAGCAGGCCAGCGACCACCGCAAAGAGCGCGCCGAGCAGCCCAACCCAGTCGGGCCGCGCCGCCAGCGCCACGCCAACCCCGCACAACACCGCCGGCACCACCCCAAAGGCCGCAAGTTTCACAGCGCGCGAGCGCGGCACACCGAACGCGGTATAGGCAGTCTCCTCCTGCTGCAACGCGACAAGTACAAGCACCGTGACCATGCTGGGGAGGAATGCGGCAGAAAGCGCACTATCCACAACAAACGGTCCAAACGCCATGACGGCGATCAACGGCACCATCCACAGCAGCCGCTTCAGCGGCGAGGCGACAAACTGGTGGCGAAAGAATCCGAGAAGCGTGGTGTTCATTACGACACCTCCAACACGTGCTCGATGAGGTCGTCGAACTTGGCGGCGCGGGCATGGCGCGGGGCGTCGTCGAGAGGAATAAGCTCGGGGCCAGCAACAGCGAACGCGTCCGCATCCTCCGGAACACATTGCTTTGCGACGACCCCATCACGCCCCAGAATCACCGCACTGTCCAGCACTTTCGCGGCGTCTTCGATGTGGTGTGTGGCCATGACGATCGTACGCTTCGAGTCCGCCTGCGCCAACAGGTGGCGGTAGAACACGTCGGTGTTGTGGGTGTCGAGGCCGACGTAGGGCTCGTCGAGAAGCAAAAGCTCGGTGTTGGAGGCTAACCCGATGACGATGGAAACCATGGCGCGCTGCCCGCGAGAGAGTTTCTCGTAACGGGTGCCCAGGGCGGGGTCGAGAGCGAAGTCGGCGATGAGTTGATCTGCGACGGTTTGGTTCCACGTGCGGAAGCGCAGGCGCGCGCCCTTGATCACGTCGGCGGCGGACCACCAGCCGGGGTAGGCGGTATCGACGCCGGTCAGGCACGTGTTGTCCATCACCCGGGCGTTGTCGAAGGGGCGCTGCCCGAAGACCTCAACGGTGCCGCCGGTGGGTTTGAGTTGGCCGGCGAGGATGCGCAGCAGGGTGGATTTGCCCACGCCGTTGCGGCCGAGCAAGCCGTGGATACCGGGGCCGAGGTCCAGGTCGACGCCGTTGAGCACGTGCGTGCTGCCGAAGCGATGCGTGAGGCCAGCGGTGTGGATTGTCATCGGTACAGTCCTCTACTTTCTGCGACGCGGTCGATGAGGTCGTGGAGGTCGGCGCGGGAGTAGCCGAGGTGGACGGCTTCGTCGATAAGCGGTGCGATGTACTGGCCCGCAAACGCCTCGCGGCGAGTGGCCAGGATGCGCTCGCGGGCGCCGTCGGTGACGAACATGCCGAGGCCGCGGCGCTTTTCCAACACGTTGTCGCTCACAAGCAGCGTCAGCCCCTTGCGCGCTGTAGCGGGGTTGATTTCGTGGAACTGCGCCAACTGATTCGTCGATGGGGCCTGATCGCCGGGTTTCAGGGAACCGTCGACGATGAGGTCCTCCACAAAACTGGCGATCTGCACGAATAACGGCTCCGCATCAGTATTCACGACGCCTCCATTCGCCTCATTGGTTAGTTACTCGAGTAACCAACTAACTAACACGGGTTCAGGTGGAGTGCAACCAAAAAACAGAAAAAGAACATGGAGAACCCGCGCAAAATCAGGCAAGATGGGCCGTGAAAATCAACTTAGCAACGAAAAGAATCGGAATTTAGGAGCCATGCTTGAACGCACACTGGTGTTCGTCGACACGTCTTACCTGCTCGCGAGCTTTTACAATTCGTGGGAAATCGGCGCACGAGCCCAACTAGAAATCGACCTCCCCGAGGTAGTCAACACCCTCGGGAACATGATCACCGACCAACTCAACCAACCCATCCATAGGCAACTCTGGTACGACGGCATCCCCGACTCCGGGCCCCACCGCTACCAACGCGCACTGCGCACCTGCGACGGCGTGCAACTCCGCACCGGCCAACTCATCGAATGGGGCGAACGACGCACCCAAAAAGGCGTTGACACCCGCCTCGTCGCCGACCTCGTGGTCAACGGCCTGAGCGAAAAATTCACCGACTTCGTCCTCGTTTCCGGCGACGCGGACATGATCCCCGGCGTCGAAGAGGTCACCCGCACCGGCACCCGCGTACACCTCTACGGATTCGGGTGGGACTCCATGTCCTCCGCCCTACGCCACGCATGCGACAGCACCACAATCCTCGACCCACGCGAAGACTTCTCCAACGCCATGCGCCTGCAAGTCCTCGAAGGCCCCCTGCCGCCGACCATCCGGGAGCGCCCGCTTAACGACGCCGCACCCCTCGACGAAGCCGACGGCCCGACCTCCGTCCCAGGCCTTGGCCCCGAGCCGCTCAGCGCCGAATGCGCCAACGCCGAAGCAGAGAAACAGGAAGAGAAGACGGGTGCTGGCGATGGTTCGGGTGCCGGTGCTGATGCCGGTGCTGATGCGTCGCAGGGTTCGGCGGAGGGCTCCAAGACCTCTGAGGCCGAGGCCACCGAAGCCAAGCCTGCTGCACCCGCCTCGTCTGCTGCACCTGCAGCGCCGAAGCCTTCCGACATTGTCGGTGCTCCGGTTGCCCAGCAGCGCACGCACGAACCCGACGAGCCGGAACTCGACGAGCCTTCCGAGGCACAGGTCGAGGCCAACAACGAGTCCAACAAACCCGGCAACAAGCAGGTCTCCAGCGAACAACGCCCGGCTGCCACTCCGGCGCCGACGCCGGCCGCGAAGACAAGCCCTTCGGATACCGACTCGTCCGCCGACTCAACCAAGGCGGAGGATTCCGCGCCGCAGCAGGGCCCGAAGCCGGCACCGAAGCCGTCGATGATGGCGCCGCGCCGCAAGCTTCGCTCCCGCTACGTCCCGCTCCCGGAGGAGGTGTGGACGTCCGCCGGCTTCCAAACCCCCTACGACGTGGGACAACAGTACGCGTCATGGTGGTTTGAAAACGCCGCCACCATGGAGCAGCGCGACAGCGCACATCTGCTGTCGGGTGGCGGTCTGCCACCGGAGATCGACAGGCCACTGCTGCAGTTCGCCTGCGAAACCCTCCACGAGTACACGCTGAGCGAAACCCAGCGCGTCAATCTTCGCGACGGGTTCCACTCCGGCATCCGCGGTGTCCTGATCAACATCCGTCGCAACTAGTCGCTTTACGACGACACCGGGGCCGCCAACCACCTTGCGGCCCCGTTTTTGTGTTGGTTGCCCTGCGCTTCTCTTCTGCTTCCGGCGCCTCCCCGTCTGCCCCCCTTTCTCGAAATAGTTCCCCGCGCGGGAACTTTCTTCGGTTTCCGGCACCTTTGCCGCGACATTTCCCCAGGTCGGCAGTTCTAGACACCCGTGGTCGGACAAAATAGTTCCCGGATTCAGCGTGAACCTGGGAACTTTTTTGCGGCTACGCAGCCGCCCCTGACAGATTTTGAGAAATCTGTCAGGGGCGATTTCTGACCAGGCGCGATGCCGACGGCTGACAGATTCCGGCGGAATGTGTCAGGAAAGGCCTAGCGCTCGGCGCCAGAGTCGGTCTCGGCGTCAGTGTCGGCATCAGCCTTAGCGTCAGCATCCGACTCGGCGTCGCGGAGGTAGGCCTCGGCGTCGGCGATGGTGTCGTCGGCAGCGCCCGCCGCTTCGGCAACGCCAGTGTCGGCAGTCTCGGCAGAATCGGCAGCGTCCCCCTCGGAGCCGGCTTCGAGCTGGCGGTCGGCTGCGGAAGCAGAAGCACCCGAACCGGCCTCGAGCTCGCCGCCCATGGAGGCACGGATCTCGGCGAGACGGTTGGAGGCGGCCGCATCGGAAGAGCCGGACTCGATTTCGGCGATGCGATCGTTCATGGAGTCCTTCATCAACTCCTGCTGGCCAAGTGCGTTGGCGTAGCGCCGTTCGATTTTGTCGCGTACGCCGTCGAGGGTGGGCACGTCGTCAGTATTGAACTGGTTCATCGTGTCCATGGTGCGGGCCGTGTGCTCCTGCATCTTGGCCTGGTTGAGCTGGGACTCGAGTTGGGAAACCTGGGCCAGTTGCTCCTGCAGGCGGGCCTCGGACTGCTTCTGTTTTTGCTGTGCTTCCTTGGCGGCGTGGTCGGCGGAGGCGTAGGACTGCTTGGTTTGCTCAAGTTCCTGCTCGACGGACACCAGTTGGGTGGCGATGACCTCGGCGGTGGAGTTGAACTGTTGGGCCTTTTCGGTGTCGCCGGCGGCGGTGGCCTTGTCGGCTGCTTGGAGGGCGGTGCGGGCCTTGGCCTGCAGGTCCTCCTGGGACTTAATCAGGCGGTCGAGTTTCATCTGCAGCTGGTTGCGGTTGCCGATGATGTTGGCGGCCTGCTGGGTGATGTCTTGGTGCTGCTTCTTCGCGGCTGCGATGGCCTGTTGGATTTGCACCTTCGGGTCGGCATTCTCGTCGATCTTGGTGTCGAAAGACTGCATAAGGTACTTCCAGCCTTTGGTAAACGGGTTCGCCATGGTTGGGTCCTTTCGGTGTTTGTCGGTTTGGGTGCGTCGTCGTTAGGCAAGTGTACGCATGAAAAAAGCGCCCGGCAGGCGGGCGCTTAGGCGATGAGGCTTAGTTTTCCTCAGGGTTTTGCGCTGCGATCTGGCGGCGAACCTCGTCCATATCGAGGGCCTTGACCTGGCTAATCACGTCCTCGAAGGCGGCTGGCGGAAGGGCGCCTGCCTGCTGCCAGATCATGATGCCGTCGCGGAAAGCCATAAGCGTCGGGATTGCCTGGATTTCCAGGGCGGCGGCGAGCTGCTGATTCGCCTCGGTGTCGAGTTTGGCAAAGGTTACGTCGGTGTGAGTCTCCGATGCCTTTTCAAAGGTGGGGGCGAACTGGCGGCAGGGGCCGCACCAGGATGCCCACGCGTCGACAAAGACGATGCCGTCCTTTGTGACGGTTTGCTCAAACGTGTCTTCAGTTACATCAACGGTGCTCAACGTTTCGCTCCTTATTGCGTTAGGTTATCCTCTTGGACGTTGTGCAAAGTACAACGCGATGAGTTTTGTCGTATTCCAACCCGTGTTGGGCCGCTTTAAGGAGGCGCTCACCAGTCATGACCAAGACCTACAAGATTTCTGGTCCTGATGATGAAGTTGCTGTTGCTTCACTTGCAGATGAACTTTCGATGGTGGAGGGCGCGCATGAGGTGGACATCAATATGGAGGATGGGGTCCTGACGGTTGTCGGGTTCTTGTTCACCGATGAGGATGTCCGGTTGGCGGCGGTGAACGCGGGCTACGATTTACATTTGTAACCGTTTGAAACTGCATGAGGAGGCTGTGATGGCTGAGCGTACGTTCCAGGTTGATGGCATGACCTGCGGGCATTGTGAATTGAGCGTGCAGGAGGAGGTCGGCGAGATCGCTGGCGTCACCGGCGTAAAGGCTGATCACAAGTCCGGCAATGTTGTTGTGGAGGGCGAGGGCTACTCCGACGCGGATATTGCTGCTGCTGTTGAGGAAGCGGGCTACAAGCTGGCCTAATTGGGGGATTTCGTCACGGGTATATAGTGGGGCCATGACTCAACCTCCTGTGGCACTGCAACAGATCGAGCTCGGCGTAACAGGGATGACCTGTTCGTCGTGCTCTTCGCGTATTCAGCGCAAGTTGAACAAGCTCGACGGCGTTGATGCGTCGGTAAATTACTCCACGGAGACTGCGACTGTTTCGTTTGACCCGTCGTCGACGTCGACGCAGTTGCTTATCGACGAAGTCCGCGCCGCCGGCTACGACGCCTTTGAAATGGGTGACGAAAACGGTGGGGAACCTGGTGGGGACGGGGGGTCGTCGACAAGTAATGCTCTCGATGAGGCGCGCCACAATGAAGCGGAGCAGTTGAAGCGTACGACGATTTGGTCGGCGCTGGTGTCGCTGCCGGTGATGCTGGTCAGCATGATTCACGGGCTGCAGTTCCCGAATTGGGAGTTTGCGGCGCTGGCGGCTACGACGCTGGTGTTTTTCGCCGCGGGCAGTGTGTTCCACCGTGCGACGTGGGTGAATCTGAAGCACGGCGCGATGACCATGGACACGCTGATCACGCTGGGTACGTCGGCGGCGTATTTGTGGTCGATTTGGGCACTGTTTGTTGGTGGCCCAGGCGAACCGATTTACCTGGAGACCGCGTGCGTGGTGATCACATTCCTGCTGCTTGGACGCTGGTTTGAGACGCGTGCGAAGGGGCAGTCCTCGGAGGCGCTGCGCGAACTGCTGAGCATGGGCGCCAAGGACGCGGCGGTGATCCGCGGGGACAAAGAGGTCCGTGTGCCGATCTCGCAGGTGGTTGTGGGCGATCGTTTTGTGGTTCGCCCTGGTGAGAAGGTGGCTACGGATGGGCGTGTGATTTCGGGGCATTCAGCTATCGACGAATCCATGCTGACCGGCGAGTCCGTCCCGGTGGAGGTCAGCGAGGGCTCGATGGTCACCGGCGCGACCCTGAACACGTCGGGGCGACTGGTGGTGGAGGCCACCCGCGTTGGGTCGGAGACGACGCTGGCGCAGATGGGGCAGCTGGTCAAGGACGCGCAGGCTGGCAAGGCGCCGGTGGAGCGTCTGGTGGACCGGATCTCCCAGGTGTTTGTACCGACGGTTGTTGTGGTTTCCCTGATCACGCTGGTGGGCCACCTGCTGGTGGGCCATGCGGTGGAGGACGCGTTTACGGCGGCGGTTGCGGTGTTGATCATCGCCTGCCCGTGCGCGTTGGGCCTGGCTACGCCGACGGCGATTCTGGTGGGCACCGGCCGTGGCGCCCAGATGGGGTTGTTGATTAAGGGCCCGGAGGTGTTGGAATCCACCCGCCAGGTGGACACGGTGGTGATGGATAAGACCGGCACGGTGACCAGCGGACAAATGGGCGTGTCTGATGTACTGCCTGGTCCCGGCTACGAGGCTGACGAGGTGCTGCGCCTGGCCGCCGGTGTGGAGGCGGGTTCAGAGCACCCGATCGCACAGGCGATTGTGGAGGCCGCCGATGAGGTGCCTGAGGCGACCAGCTTTGAGAACCTTCCGGGTCAGGGGGCTTCCGCGCGTATCGACGACGCGCTCGTCCGCGTCGGCCGCCCCACCGGGGACCTTGGTGCCCTGGCGGATGCGTTCACTGAGGCCGAGCAGCGTGGCGCGACCGCCGTTGCCGTGGAGGTCGACGGGGTTGTGGCCGGTGTGATTGCTGTGCGAGACACCGTAAAGGAGGACTCGCGCGATGCCGTCGCACGCCTGCGAGACCTGGGGATGACCCCGCACCTGCTCACCGGCGACAACCAGGGCGCGGCGGAGGCTGTAGCGGCTGAGGTTGGGATCGACCCCGCCAACGTCACCTCCGGCGTGCTACCGGAGGACAAGGTCAACGTGGTCAAGCGGCTGCAGGAGTCGGGCCACCGGGTGGCCATGATCGGCGACGGTGTCAACGACGCCGCCGCCCTCGCCCAGGCAGACCTTGGTATGGCGATGGGAGCTGGCACCGACGTGGCCATTGAGGCGTCGGACATTACGTTGATGCATTCGTCGCTACGTTCCGCCGTGGACGCCATCCGCCTGTCGCGCAAAACGTTGAAGACCATCAAGGGCAACCTGTTCTGGGCGTTCGCCTACAACGTGGTGCTGATCCCGGTGGCGGCCCTCGGATTCTTGAACCCGATGCTGGCCGGCATCGCGATGGCGTTCAGCTCGGTGTTCGTGGTGTCGAACTCGTTGAGGTTGCGCGGGTTCCAGCCGTTGGCAGGGTAGGACTGGGGGTTCGGCTGGCGGGTTCCGCTGTAACAGTCGACACGTCTGCTCAAGCCGCAGGCCCGTGACCTGCACCTTTAGAAAACGCAAACGCGGGTGGGGTCGATTGTTACAACCCACCCGCAAGGTGTTGCGGGACTAAGCGTCCTGCCTCTTGGAGCGGTCCAGCATCAGCAGCACGAAACCAGCAGCGATCCAGATGGCGAGCACCCACCAGCTCTGCGTGGCACCGAGGCCGTCGAAGAAGGACAGCGAACGGACGAGGTGGCCGGTCGCGCCGATCGGCATCCACTGCCCAAACGTGGACCAGCCGGCGGGTAGCAGCCATGGGCCGGTGGCCAGGCCGGACAGCGGGTTGGCCAAGAAGATGGTCAGGATCGCGCCGATGGCCACACCGGGCACGCCGATGATCGCGGCCAAACCTGCCGTGAGCAGCGAGGTCGCCAGGATGCCGGAGGCGATGCCGAGCCACTCCATGCCGAAGCTACCGATCAGGGTGCCGTACACGGAGTGCAGCATCCACGTCGCTACCAGGGACCCGAGGGCTGCAATGCCAACCAGTACTGCGAGCTTCATCCACTTGTTGCCGCGGAAGCCGAAGGTGGCGATAACCGCGGAGATGATGCCGCCGAACGCCAAAGGCAGACCGAGCAACGCAATACCAGTCGCCTGGGGGTCGTCCTCAGAGGTCGGCGCGAGATCTTCACGGGTCACCTCCGTGCCCTGGGCCTGAAGTTTTGTCGCCATGCCCTCGATCATCTGCGTGTAGGGCGCGCCGTTACCCGACGCCGTGTATGCGGTCGCGCCCTGCGGGGCGATGACGACGCCGCCGACGGCTTCGCGGTGCTCGATGGCATCGCGCACCTCAGCGTCAGATTCGTAAACGGTGATCTCCGGACCGTCCTCCCCCATCGCCTGCTCAAGCTGAGCGACCACAGGTTCCGGTGCCGCAATGGCAATGGGAACTCCGGCGGGACCGGACGCGAAGGTGGGCGCCAGGAACGCGAACAGCACCAGACCGATGACGATCGGGATGCCGAAAATTGCGCCCAGCGCTTTGGCTGTAGCCGAGGGGCGGGGACGTGTACGGGTTGCGGTGGTTGCAGTACTCACCAAAACCTCCCATATGGAACATTGTGTTTCACTTACGTAAGTAGAACATAGTGTTTCATTTGCTAGGGTGTCAAGCATGAGACAAGACGCAGCCAACAACCGCGACGCAATCGTCGCCGCCACCAGGCAATTGCTCGTCACCGAAGGCCCCGGTGTGTCCATGCGCACCATCGCCAAGACCGCATCAGTCGGCGTCGCAACGGCCACCCGCCACTTCCCGGAACGAATCGACCTGCTCGAGGCCGTCAGCGCACAGGCGGTCGGGGACATCGCCGCAGTGATCGAGGAGCACCTCGATCGCTTCGACACAGACCCGCGAACAGCGTGGCGCACAACCGTCCACGCCATCGGTGAGCTGCAGCTGGCGGCACTCGCACAGGCGATATTTGCCGAGACGATGCAGGACCCCGAGGTGATGCAACACCGCCAAGACATCGTCGAGAAGCGAACGGCGGAGACGCGGACACACTACGACCGGTTATTCCGCCGCGCCAAGGAGGCAAACCTCTGCCCCACCGATCTTGACCCTTTGGAGTTCCACCTGAGCCTGGGCGTCGTCACACGCCCGCTGCCGGCTGGAACACCAAAGATTGTGGGCGCCACCCAGCTCGCGCGAAACCTCGTCGACGTCATGCTCGACGGCCTGGAGGCACGAGTGAAATAGGCCGAGGCGGCTGTAACAATCGACACGACTGCCCAGTTGACAATCCAACAAAAGCTCTCTACCAGCAGAAATGAGGACCATGGGATACACCCCCTGTTAATCGTTACAACCGGATGTCGAACCCGACACCCCCGCCCACCGAAAGCAAACCGAAAGTAATAGGTCGCACCTCCCGCGAACGGGTCTACAATCCCCCTGCATGACAGCGCCCACACAGCCGCCCGCACACCAGCAACCCGCCCAGCTCACCCGCACCGAGCGGCTCGATCGTCTCCCGGTCACCGGCAAGCACAAGCGCCTCCTCGTCGGCTCCGGTATCGGCTGGGCATTGGACGCGATGGACATCGGCCTGGTGTCCTTCATCATTGCGGCGCTGGCCGTCCACTGGGAGCTGGACAAGTCGACGACATCGTGGATTGCGTCGATTGGGTTCATTGGGATGGCTATCGGGGCGTCGTTAGGCGGGCTGCTCGCCGACAAGATCGGGCGGCGCCAAGTGTTCGCCACCACGCTTTTGATCTACGGCCTGGCCACCGGCGCGTCGGCGCTGGCATGGTCGGTGGCGTCGCTGATGGTGTTCCGCTTCCTCGTGGGCCTCGGCCTCGGCGCTGAGCTGCCGGTGGCGTCGACGCTGGTCAGCGAGTTCTCCCCGAGGAAGTCGCGCGGACGAATGGTGGTGCTGCTCGAGGCATTCTGGGCGGTCGGCTGGATCCTGGCGGCGATCATCGGCACCTTCGTGGTCTCCCAGGGCGAGAACGGGTGGCGCTGGGGCTTCGCCTTCGGCGCGGTGCCGGCGCTGTACGCGATCTACGTGCGCATGGGTCTGCCGGAGTCGGTGCGCTTCCTCGAATCCAAGGGCCGCCACGCGGAGGCGGAGCAGATCGTGCGCGAGTTCGAGGCCGACGCCAACCCCGCCGATTACGACACCACCGAGGCGCCAAAGGAAGAGCCCGTCCGTGGCGGTATTTGGGGCCCTGACCTGCGCCGCCGCACCGCCGCGTTCTGGACGGTCTGGTTCTGCGTGTCGCTTTCCTACTACGGCGCGTTCACCTGGATCCCGTCGCTGCTTGTGGAGCAAGGCTTCTCCCTCGTCCGCTCCTTCAGCTTCACCCTGATCATCACCATCGCCCAGCTGCCGGGTTACTTCGTCGCCGCGTGGCTCATCGAAATCTGGGGCCGCCGCATGACCTTGTCGGTCTTCCTCGGCGGCTCGGCCGTTGCCGCGCTGCTGTACGGCATGGCCAGCGCGGAGTGGCAGATCATCGCCGCGGGCTGCCTGCTTTCCTTCTTCAACCTCGGCGCGTGGGGCGCGCTGTATGCCATCGGCCCGGAGCTCTACCCCACCGCCATCCGCGGCACCGGCACGGGCGCGGGTGCGTCGTTCGGCCGCATCGGCTCGATCCTCGCGCCGCTGATCGTCCCGCCCGTCATCGCGTTCGGCGGCCCCGTCGCCGTGTTCAGCGTGTTTGCGGCCGCGTTCGCGATCGCCTGCATCGCAGCGTTCACGCTGCCTGAGCAAAAAGGAGTTGCGCTTGCTTGACGACGTGTCCTTCAAACCAATCGTCGCCACCACCGTCGCCCTGTCCCTGCTGGCGCTGACCGGTTGCGCGGGCGGCACCGGCGGGCGCGAAACCACCCACGTCACCGTGACGTCGTTCGTGGAGGCTCCGGCTGGTGGTGCTGGCGAAGCTGGTGCCGCTGGCCAACCGGAGCCTGCACAGCCTGAAGCTCAGGCCCCTGCCGCTGGCGGATTCCAGATCGACCCAGCCTACGCGGATCAGGTGGGCGGCGACTGCGGCGTGACGCCGGAGGGGTTCTCGATTCGAGCTGGTAGCAACACTTCGTGCGCGTTCGCTGCGGAGGTATGGAACCGTGCCAGCGTGGCCACATACTCCACAAGATTGCACGGCACGGGCAATACGATGTTGGCGGCGGACCTTAGCGGAGTTCCCAGCCCGGCGACCGGCCAATCGTACGATCTCACCTGTTCGGTCGGCTCGGACGGGCTCAGCTTGAGCTGCATGGATTCGGACAACGACCCCGTGATCAGTTTCGAGGATCCGAACCGCGAGTGGTGGAACCGCCTGAATATCGTCTAGACGGTTAGTTAAACAGCTGGCCCACGCGGCGGCGGACGGCTGCGAAGGAGCCGGTGTCGGTGGCCTCGTCGATTTCGCGGATGTCGCGGGGCAGGTTCAGAAGCATCGTGGATTGGCCGGTCTTGGCAACGGTGATGCTGGGGTCGAGCTTTGCCACCGTGCCTGCGCACGCGGCGGAAGCGTTGATGGATCGCACAGTCATGCGGTAGAGAATAACCGCGTTTGACCAGCGTGTCACCGTTGGAAAGCCAACCCTCAGATAGGTAAACCTACCCGTGGGCCATGTTGACGAAGCGGGAGTAGTGCAGCTGGTGCGCCACCGGGATGGTGTCGATGGGGCCGCCGCGGTGCTTCGCCACGATGATGTCGGCCTCGCCGGCGCGCTCGTCGTCGCGGTCCTGGGAGTCAGGGCGGTAGAGCAGGAACACCATGTCAGCGTCCTGCTCCAGCGAACCGGACTCGCGCAGGTCGGCCAACTGAGGCTTCTTGTCGGTGCGGGACTCAGGCCCACGGTTGAGCTGGGAGATGGCGATCACGGGCACCTCGAGCTCCTTCGCCAGCAGCTTCAGGTGGCGGGAGAACTCGGAGACCTCTTGCTGACGGGATTCGACGCGCTTGCCGGAGCTCATCAGCTGCAGGTAGTCCACCACCACCAGGTCCAGGCCGTGCTGCTGCTTCAGGCGGCGGGCCTTGGAGCGGATTTCCATCATGGTGAGGTTCGGGGAATCGTCGATAAACAGCGGTGCGTCCTGGATCTCCGTGAGACGGGTGGTGAGTTTCTCCCAGTCGCGCTCCTCCATCGTTCCGGCGCGCATGGCCGAGAGTTTGATCTCTGTTTCAGCCGAGAGCATGCGCATGATGATCTCGGACGCGCTCATTTCCAGCGAGAAGATGACGGACGTCTTGCCCTGGTGGATCGAGCACGAACGCATGAAGTCCAGCGCGAGGGTGGACTTACCCACACCGGGTCGCGCCGCAATGATGATCATCTGGCCGGCGTGGAGGCCGTTGGTGAGCTTGTCCAGGTCGATAAACCCGGTCGGCACACCGGCTTCGAGGGCGCCGCCGGATGCGATCATGGTCAGCTCGTCGATAGTTGGCTTGAGCAATTCCGAGAGCGGACGGTAATCCTCGCCCACGTTATTGCGGGAAATGGAGAACACCTTCTGCTGCGCATGGTCGACGAGCGCTTCGATCTCCATGCCCTCTTCGCCCTCGTAGCCCAACTGGACCACCTGGGTGCCGGCGTTAACCAGCTGGCGCAGGATCGACTTCTCTTCGACGATCTCCGCGTAGTAGCCGGCGTTCGCCGACGTCGGCACCTCAGAGATCAGCGTGTGCAGATACGGGGCGCCACCGACGCGCTCCAGTTCGTTGAGACGGTCCAAGCGTGCCGCGACAATGAGCACGTCGACGGAGCTTCCCTGGGAGAACAGGTCCAGAATCGCCTGGTAGATAAGCTGGTGCGCCGGGTGGTAAAAGTCATCCGGCCGCAGCCCGTCGGCCACGTCCAGGATCACGTCCGGGTTGAGCAGCATTGCGCCGAGGACGGAACGCTCCGCGCGCTCGTCGTGGGGCGGGGTGCGGTACTCCTGCTGGACGTCACCACGGTTGTTGCCGTACTTGTTGTAGCGCTTCTGGCCACCCTTGCCGTTGCCACCGAAGTTATCGCCGCCGGCGAAGCGGTTGGAGCCGCCAGTGTTTTGTTCGAAGTCGGCGAAGTCCCCAAAGTCGCCGTAGTCCGCTACCGGCTCCGGTGGTGGTACGTAGTCGTCGAAGCTGTCGTTCGCACCCATGTTTTCCCCTTTCACTGTGGCTATGACACTACCCTCTCCCCCGACATTTTCTAGACCCACTAAACGAGTTATCCACAGGGGCTGTGAAATCTTTCGACATTGTGCGGGTAGTTATTCACAAGTCATCCACCCAGCTTGTGGAGAACTTGTGTACAGCGACACCAAACCCGCAGGAACTTATCCCAAACGCGCAGGTCAAACGCTATTCATCCAAACCCCACGCTCCGGGTGTAGCCGGGGGATAACTTCTCACCACGGGGTTTGACAAAGCACATTTCAACAGTTTCGGACCCCTTTTTTGGCCCCTGCAGCCACGTGCCCAGGCACTTTGGATCCACACTTATCCACATCAATCACACGCCATGACAACTGTTCCGCAGTTACAGTGCATACATGGAAACACGAGGCATTCTTTGGATCTACGCCATCGCAATGGTGGTGTTCCCTGCGGCGTGGATAAGCCTGTTGCGCCTGATCGGCGGCGGCTGGGAGTTTCGGACTGCCACGGCGCTCTTCGGCACCTTCGAGGCCGCGACCACATTGCTCGCGCTGGGTGGTGCCACGTGGTTCACCGCCGCGGCGCGCGGTCGCAAGAAAATAGGCGCACTGGTCACGGTGTGGCTCGCAACCGCCTGCCTCGTCGTCGGCTGGGGCTCGATGGCCGTTGCGCATTGGGAGGAGTACCAGGCCGACATGGCGTTGCCGATCATCAACTTGTTCATGCTCCTCATCCCAGTCGGCACGGTGCTTGTCTTCGCCGCCGCCATCGCCGAGTCCGCATCACGCGCGCGAAGCAAACGCCAGCGGTAGCACCTCCACCCCGTACCGTTCCGCAAGGTCGGCTGCCGCAACCGTGACCGACCAACCGGAATCCACCTCCCCGGTCAGCAGCAGCACGGGGCCTGTCTCCACCTCGAGGCCTGTGTAGTCGTAGTACCGGTCAAGCCCGTTGACGCGAAACGCCGAGTTTCGTGCTTCTACCTCGCGCGATGGCGTATCGACGACCCCACCAAACCGCATCTGCCCCACCCTTGCCAGCACTTCTGCGGTAGCCACGATCATCTCGTTTCGTGCCGGGTCAGCATCGCCGAGTGAGACCACAGTGGTCGGGCGTTCCTCCCAGGCCCAGTCCGCGAGCACCGCCACGAACCGTCCCAGCCAGGCGTCCTCGCGCCAGTTGCTCAGCGGCCGGTAGGTGTTCGCCCGCAGCAGCTCTGCCAGGGCGGGACCGCGGGCGACGTCGTTGAGACGTCCCAACGCCTTGCCTTGCAGCACGCCCTTGATCTTGCCGCGGCGCGCGGAGCCGGTCGGCCACATTTTGCGTTGGGTGATTTGGACGCCGGGGGTGCGCAGTTGTTCGTCCATACGCTGCGCCAACGCAGCGTCCACGTCCACTGGCAGGTGATTGCCGGTGCAGTTGTCGCAGCGCCCGCAACGCTCATCGGGCGCGAGAGTGGGGTCGTCGAGTTCACGACGTAGAAACGCCATGCGGCACCCGTCCGTGGCTTCGTAAGCCAGCATCAGGTCCTGCTCGCGCTTACGCGCTTCGGCGAGCCCACCGTAGCGCTCGTGGTCATATGCCCAGGCAGCACCGGTGGACACCCAGCCGCCCTTCACGCGACGCACGGCACCGTCGACGTCGAGGACTTTCAACGCCTGATCAATGCGGGTACGGGAGAGGTCCACGAAGTTCTCCAGCCGAGGTGTGGAGAACGGCTCCTCGCTCAGCGCACCCAGCAGTTGATGCACCACGTGTTCCTCCGGCATGGACACGGACGCAAAGTAGTCCCACACGCGTTCGTCCTCAGGGCCGGGCAGCAGCACGACCTCAGCGTGGTCGGTGGCACGCCCGGCGCGGCCGATCTGCTGGTAGTAACTCACTGGCGACGACGGCGCCCCCAGATGCACAACAAACCCCAGGTCGGGTTTGTCGAAGCCCATGCCCAGCGCGGACGTAGCCACGAGCGCTTTGAGTTCGTTGTCAATCAGGGCGTGCTCGAGGCGTTCGCGTTCCTCCGCCTCGGTGCGGCCGGTGTACGCGGCGACGTTCCAGCCAGCGTTTTCGAGTGCCTCGGCGAGGTCGTGCGCAGCGGCGACGGTCAGACAGTAAATGATGCCGGAGCCGTTGGCATAGGCGAGGTACTGCGCGATCCACGCCGCGCGCTGCGTCGGGTCCGGTAACTGCACCACGTTGAGTGCGAGCGACTCGCGGTCCAGCCCGCCGCGCAGCACACCGGTGTTCTCGCCGAGTTGAGCCACAACGTCCGCGACCACACGGTCGTTCGCGGTCGCTGTCGTGGCAAGGACCGGGGTGGCCTCCGGGAGGTCGTCGATTAGCACCGCAATACGGCGATAATCGGGGCGGAAGTCGTGGCCCCAGTCCGAAATACAGTGCGCCTCGTCCACCACCAACATCCCTGCAGAGCGCGCGAGTTGCGGCAGCACCTGCTCTCTAAAGTCCGGCGCGTTGAGGCGCTCCGGGCTGATCAGCAGCAGGTCATAGTCGTTCAGGCGCGCCTGGATCTCGTCCCACTCAGTCATGTTCGCCGAGTTGATCGTCGCCGCGCGAATCCCTGCGCGCGCCGCCGACTCCACCTGGTTACGCATCAACGCCAACAGCGGCGACACAATAATCGACGGCCCCGCCCCCGCCTCACGCAGCAACTTCGCCGCAATGAAGTACACCGCCGACTTACCCCAACCGGTGCGTTGCACGACAAGCATGCGTCTGCGTTGATTGACTAACGCGTCGATGGCGGTCCACTGGTCGTCGCGAAGCGTGGCCCCGGGCCCCGCAATGCCTTTGAGAAGTTCGTCTGCTTGTGTGCGCGTCGCTGTCATGGCGCAACCCTATAACACCGCCACGACACGGCCCTGGCCTGCAGCTACAGTAGTATCAGCGTCATGGAATCATTCGACGAGTCGGAAGTCGCGAGCTACGAGGAAACACGGCGACTTACGCACGCTGAGCTCGATCGTATTTTCAACGAGCGCGCTAACCTCATGGCGCGACTCAAGGACGCTTAACCAAACTCCCCTTCTGCCCAGTCCGCCATGAACTCGGCGATGCCGTGCGGGTCCGCGAGGAAGTCGCGCGTCGCCCGAAACGCCAGCGTGTCCTCCACGGCGAGGTTGCGCTCCACGCCGTCGTCGCTGATCTCGACGATCTCCGCCCCCGGGATGCCCGCCAGAATGGGCGAATGCGTAACGACGACTACCTGCGCCCCCACCTCACCCAACGCATGCAACTGCGCCAGCAGGGCCATTTGGGCGACGGCGGACAGACCAGACTCGGGCTCGTCGAGAAGATACAGCGCGTTGGGGATCAGCCGCGATGTCAGTTCGAGGACCGATTCGCCGTGGGAGCGCCCGCCGAATTCGGTGATGCGCGTATGGGTTTCGCCGCGCAGGAAGTAGCCGACTTTCGCCCGCGGGCCGGTGGTCAGGGTGAGTGCGCCGTACAGCGGGTCGTGGGCGCCGGCCTTTTCTACACCCCACGTGCCGCCTTCCAACGTGAACCCCCAGGCCCGCGCCATTCCCTCCAGCAGCGTGGACTTGCCCACCCCGTTGCCGCCGGTAATCACCGTGATTGGCCGCCTAAAGGCAAACCCGAACTCGGCGACGTGCGCGATGGCCGGGGTCTCCACAGCCCACGGCGGTGCGGCTTGGGCGTCGACGTCGACGCGTTGGATGAACATCATGGCCCCACCAGGTAGCGGGCGGTGCCGGCCGGGTCGTTGATGAATTCGCGGGTGGCGGTGACGGGCTCGCAGTCGTCGTAAAGCATGGGCTCAAGGTCGGGAACATGCAGAATGCGGGCGTCTGGGATGGCAAGGAGCACAGGCGAATGCGTTGCGACGACCACCTGTGCCCCACGCCGCGCCAACACCGTCAGCAGGCCGAGGAGTTCGAGTTGGGAGAAGATGGAGAGGCCGTCCTCGGGCTCGTCGAGAAGAATCAGCGAGTCCGAGCCGAAACGGGTGCGCACCAGATCCATGATGCCCTGGCCGTGGCTGCGTCTGGTGAGGCCTACAAGCGGGTCGGCGGGCCCCAGGCTCTCGTGGTATTCCGCAAGGTCAAGGTATGTTTCGCCGCGCAGGAAGTAGACGTCGCGGGGGTTTTCGCGGCGCGTCAGCGTGAGCGAGCGGTGCAGGGCCGAATGGTCTGCGGCGGTAAAGCGCGCGTGGCGCGAACCGCCAGCAGCGTTGGCGCCCATGGCCACGGCGATCGCCTCGACGAGCGTGGATTTTCCGGAACCGTTATCGCCGGTCAACAGCGTGACCTGGCCTAACTCGAGCGGCGTTTGCTGGAGGGAGTGCACCACCGACAGATCACGCGCGTAGCCCTGGACAGGAGCATCAATGCGCACACGGGTAAGAAACATGGGGCTACCGCCAGTTCTCAATCTTCAAGCCGCCAACCCGTGAAAACTCTTTCTCGTTGGCGGTGACTAGGACTAAGTCTTGTCGGATCGCTTGGGCCGCAATCCATAGATCGTTAGCCCCAATCGGTAGCCCTCTATCTAGAAGATCTGCCCGAAGCCGTCCGTAAATCGATGCACATTCCTCATCGACTCCCAATATGCGTCTACCGTGTAGCAGTACCCTGTACGTCCGGTGCAGGATCTCTGGATTTACCGACCGCTGAACACCCGCTTCAATCTCACCGAGAACAACAGTAGAGAGCCATAGCTTTGAGCTCGCACATTCAGTTACTCGTTGGACAACCCGGGGTTGAGTTCCCCGTTCAATGTCGATCCAGACATTCGTGTCAAGAAGATATCCCATCGAATCGTTCATCCTCCGTGATCAGGGGAATGATCGAGGTTCGGCACTTCGTCGAGTGGGAGGTCTTCAATTTCCTCAATTAGTCCCTGCTCGAGGTTGTGTTCCTTCTGGAATTCACGAAGCCTGGCGACGACAAGTCCGAAATCCTCTTCCTCCGGCCTCAGAAGAAGCCCTTCCGGCACGGCTTCAATGGACACAGCCCCAGATGCAATGCGTAGTGCTGCAGGGATTCGCACTGCCTGGCTGTTCCCAGATTTAAAAACAGTCGTACGGATCGGACCGCTCACATTCGGTTCCTCTCGAATAGGTTCTGCCATGACACCCTCCACAGATCGATGTATATCCGCAACGATATACAGATTCGCGGTGTCCAGCAAGACCCTCTTTTACCGCAGACCTGCTGGCAGTGGCGTTGCAGCATCCGCCGCGACGAGGATCCCGTAGGCCGCGCCGGAGATAATCCCGACGATGTTGGTGCTGCCGTCCGGATTCACGGTGTACAGCGGGGAGCCCGAATCGCCCTGCAGCGACAGGATCATCACCGCGATCTCTCCGGTGCGCGGGTTCACGTTGAGCACCGGGCCGCAGGTACGGGACGTGCGTGCGCCGTCCTTGCACACAATCTGGCCTTCGCGTCCCGACGTCACCGGCGCGCGCCCCGCCACACGCCGCGTGGGGTTGACGAACTGCGCGAACTGGCTCAGACCATGTAGCGCACCGATGAACGGAATATCGATGAAGCCGCCGCGCATCGCGTGGGCATCGGTGACATGGCGGTCCATGCGGAACCAGGCAACGTCCTTCAACTCGCCGCCGAGCGTGTTGTCGCCCTCGAGCTCAAAACCCGAATCCTGCAGATTGCTCGCGATCGGGGTGCGCGCATCAGCAGCCAGCACCCGCACCGCGTGCGCCCCACCGATCGGCGCGAGGCAGTGACCGGCGGTCACGCCGTACATCGCGCCGCCCCGGTACGCGATGGAGTTCAACGTGCAGCCATACTTCTCCCCATCGCTGTATTCGATACGGATGCTGTCGCCCGCATACATGGCCAGCGCTTGGGCTGGGGTGGCTGCCATGCCAAGCACGCCCGCTGCTGCGACAGTGAGGGACAAAACGGTGTTGCGCACCCGGCGCAGGCGGGAAGAGATCATGGCGAAGATTCTTCCACACTTTGGGTATGCAAAAAGCGCGGGCCCCACTCCTCACAAGTGGGTCCCGCGCTACAAGTGCTGTTGTCGTTGGACTGCTGCGTGCTGTTCTGACGCGCAGTCGTCGTCAAGCGGTGCTTATGCGCTTACGACCTCGAAGTTCACCTTGCCCTCCACGTCGTCGTGGAGGTTAACCTTGACCTGGTAGCCACCGGTCTTGGTCACCAGGCCCTTAGGCACGGTGATGCGGCGCTTGTCCAGGTTCGGGCCGCCGGCAGCCTTGACGGCGTCGGCGATGTCGGCAGCCTTCACGGAGCCGAAGAGCTTGCCGTTGTTCGCAGTGCGAACGGCAACCTTGACGCCGGTGAGCTGGTCGAGCTGGTCGCGCAGCTCCTTGGCGTGATCCAGGTCGCGGACCTGGCGCTCAGCCTGAGCACGCTTAATGTCTTCAATCTGCTTCTCTGCGCCGCGGGTAGCCGGGATAGCCAGGCCGCGCGGGAGCAGGAAGTTGCGTCCGTAACCGTTCTTGACCTCGACGACCTCGCCAGGTTCGCCAAGCTTCTCGACGGCAGCGGTGAGGATCAGCTTCATAATCCTAACCTTCCTTATGGTGAAAAATGCTTGATGTGTGGTTGTCGTTTAGAACGGTGGCTCATCGCCCGCGCCACCGAAGCCACCGGCCTCGGGTGCGGAACCCCACGGATCATGTGCAGGCTGCTGGGGCTGGTTCTGGCCGCCTTGGCCCTGGCCCTGGGTTTGGCCGCCGAAGCCGCCACCCTGGTTACCTTGGCCGCCGCCGAAACCGCCCTGGTTAAAGCCGCCCTGCTGCTGGTTCTGGCCGCCGAAGCCGCCACCCTGGTTGCCCTGGCCGCCGCCGTAGCCGCCCTGCCCGCCCTCACGCGGGTTGCGGTTGACGTTAGCCGTGGCGTACTTCAGGGACGGGCCGACCTCATCGACCTCGACCTCGAACACAGTGCGGTTTTCGCCCTCTTTAGTTTGGTAGGAACGCTGCTTGAGCTTGCCGGTGACCACAACGCGCATGCCCTTGGTCAGGGACTCTGCGACGTTCTCGGCCATCTGGCGCCAGCAGTTACAGGTCAGAAACAGTGCTTCGCCGTCCTCGAACTGGTTCGTCTCCCGGTTATACGTACGTGGGGTGGACGCGATGCGGAAGTTCGCAACCGCGGCACCGCTCGGGATGAAACGCAGTTCCGGGTCAGCAACCAAGTTGCCGACAACGGTAATCGGGGTATCGCCTTGAGCCATGTTTCGTGAACCTTCCTACCTGCTGATCGTGTGGTTGTAGAGCCTACCGGTCTTACTTATCGGTACGCAGAACCTTGGTACGAAGAACGTTGTCGTTCAGGTTCAGCAGACGGTCGAGCTCCTTGACCGTGTCAGCCTCGCAGTCGAGGTTCACAACGGCGTAGATGCCCTCTTCCTTCTTGTTGATCGGGTAAGCAAGACGCTTCTTGCCCCACACATCAACGTTCTCCACCTTGCCGTTGTCCTTGCGGACAGTCTCCAGGAACTTATCCAGGGACGGGGCAACGGTGCGCTCATCCTGCTGCGGATCGAGGATGATCATTACTTCGTAGTGACGCACGGACCTCATCACCTCCTATGGTCTTAGTCTGTTCGGCCATAACCCTTGTGGTCATGGCAGGAGGGTCGTTGCGTCAAGCAACCTGAATAGACTACCCCACGGTTTGCACTGCTCAAAACCCTGGCCGCGGGGATGACATGAAAGACTCCGCATTGCGGACAATTGGCCGGCAACCAATCGTTGGCAGGCACCAACGGCTGGCGTTAGAACGGCAACCCCGGCAACTTCGGCAGAGCCGGCAGCGGGATGCCCAACGACGGCCCGACCGCCGCAACCGCAATACCCAAAGCTGCGAGAACTCCGACCACAAGGCCCACGATCGCGAGCGGGGATACCTCAACCTCACCCTGAGAACTCAAACTGCTCAAGCCCGCCTCACCGCGCAACGAGTCGATGTTCCAATTACGAACCTCGTCAATGCTGGTCGGGTACTTCACCTCTCGGTTGCCGCCGTCTGCGCAGGCAACCCGCGCGTTCATATCCACTTCGAGGTACGCCGTCGTTCCCCCGATGGCGAGTTGGACATCGTCGGCGGCCAAGAACGTTTTCCGGAAAGTCTTCAGATCGGACTGGGACAGGTTGCCCTGCACAACGAAGCTCTTCCAGGCAACGTCTTCAAAGTCCTGCCGGTTCACGCGCTTGCCCCGCACACGGTTCGCCTCCTCAACACCAAGTGCGCTGACCGGCCGCTCCGAGATGCTGCCCTGTTTGATGCTCGGCTTTACCGCCCACACCTCGACCTTTGTAAGTTCCTCGGTGAGGTGTTGTGCCAGCACATGCTCCATACCTACCTGCTGGAGGCGTTCCGTGTACCGCTGCTCAGTGCGCTTTTGAGCCTCTTTGGCGTCTGCGAGCCTGCTCGCGAGATTCTTCTGTGCCTCCACAAGCTCTGCAAGCGAGGGTTCTGCCCGGAACTCCCGAACGATGTTCTCTGTTCCGGGGTACAGCACCTCAAATGCTTTCACCGCAGCGTTGGCGTACACCTCTTGTGTGCTGACGTTGGCCCAAGCGCTGTAGGTTGCCGCTTCCCGGTCGTTCAGCTTTAACGTGCAGATCCCGTTCGCCGCCAACACCATGGGCCCTTCATTCGGCCCGACAGTGGCGGCGACTGCCGCCGGGGCAAGGCCACCCGCGACCAGCGATGCGGCGAGCGGCAGGGTAATAATTCGACGGTTCAACGCGGGCTCCTTTTTAGCAACAGCAGTCCGGTATCGGACACGGTGCTTTCAGGATATTTTCACCGAGCAGAACCCGCAGCAAAACGCGAAAATCTTCGGTCTTAGCGGTCGACGTCTAAAACGAGGCCGTCCTTATCGATATCAATGTCGATTTCGCCGAACTCCACCTCGAAGTAGCCGTCATCGTCCCACTCCACTTTGGCCTTGCCATCCTGGGCGGCCTTTAAGACGTCTTGGACTTCGGCTTCGGTCACGTTTTCGTCGACAAGATCCTTGCGCGCCTCGTCCGAGTAGCCGGTCACAGCGGCTGGGAGATCCTCGGACACAGCGACTCCAGCGTTCGACGTTTCCGTCACCGTTTCGGGCGCGACGGTTTCAGTGACTGTTTCGGGCGCAGTCTCGCCAGAATCAGAACACGCCGCCACGGCAAGTCCTGCTGTGGCGGCGACTGTCAGGGCAACCATCTTCTTCGTAAGCATGGCCCCACTGTAACGACGAAGATCAGGTCGGGTTTGGCACCGCGACGAAAAGTGCGAGCGACACCGGGATGATCGTCATGAACACAAACGCAACCGCGCCGTAGATGATCGACTCTTTCTTGCGGCCCTTCGTTGCCATGTAGAACGACGCGCCGAACAGGGCAAACGCGATCAGGATAGAGACGATGCCGAGGACCGTTGCGGTGGTCATGGTTGCGTACTCACCGCCTCCACCTCAGGCTCGGGCGTGGGCTCGTCGATAAGCACAGGCTCTTTCCACTGCGCAGGCAGCGACATCAGCGGGTCGTGGCCGTTGTGCGCGTCGCGGACCTTGTCCGGGCGCTTGCCGAGCATTTGCTTGACGACGAGCACCATCACCGCCACGATAAACGCATCGCGCGCCAGGATGAAGATGTCCAGGAACCAACCCGGCACACCCATGTTGTCGTCGCCCATCATGTGCCACATCAGCACCGGCCAAACCATCATGTCCGCCACCATCCAGGACAGCAGCAGACGCCAGTACGGCAGTGCGAGGACCGCGGGAACCACGAACCACAGAGAGTACTGCGGGCTCCATACCTTGTTAAACAGCAGGAAGAAGCCGACGATGAGCACGATCAGTTCCGCAATGCGCGGGGTTTGCGGCGCACGCAGGCCGAGGATGAGGACGAACAGGCAGCCGAGCAGGAACAGGATCAGGGTGACGGCGTTGAGGATCACCGGGGCGCCCTCACCGGAGTCGAAGCCGGCCCACCCGAACTCGCGGGAGAGCACCGCGTAGATGGTGGTCCACTCCCAGCCGCGGTCGGTGTTGAGGCGGTTGAACTCGCTCCATGCGTCTGGGTAACGCAGGTACACCGGCGCGTTGACGGCGATCCAGGTGATGGCGGTGGCGCCGACCATCTTGAAGAACGGCACGAGGTCACGCTTGCGGATCGCCACAGTGAGGTACGCGCCGAGGATGAACAGCGGCCACAGTTTGAACGCGGTGCCCAAACCGACGAGCACACCGGCCAGCCACCACTTGCGGTTGCGCGCCGCGAGCATCGCTGCGACGGCGAAGAAGATCGAGGGGATGTCCCAGTTGGTAAACGCGTGGACGATCAGCAGCGGCGAACCGGCGACGAGCAGCGTGTCCCAGATGCGGTTGCCGGCAAGTTCCGCGACCATGCGGATGGTGATCACCCAGATGATGGACATCAGCAGTGCGGTGACGTAGAAGTACCAGCCGGATTCCGGCAGGAAGCTATCAGTCAGGAAGTAGGTACCGCGCGCGATCCAGGCGCTGAGCTGCTGGAACAGGCCAGCGAGCACCGGGTATTCCATGTAGCGGGTCAGGTCGTCTTCTACCCACGAGTAGGCGTAGACAAAGCCCGGCTGGTCCAGACCGCGTGCTCCGTAGAGCGGGATGATGTCGTTGTAGCAGGCAGCGACGAACTGGCGGTTGCCGTCCCAGTTGAGCTGCATGATGCCGTTGTCGTCCAGTTTGCCGCCAGCGCAGCGCGACTTCTGTAGTGCGCCGAAGGACAAGAAGATGTATGCGACGGCGATGATGGCGCGCAGCGGCGTCCAGAACCGGGCGCGGCCGATCTGGGCGAAGCGGCCCATTGGTCCGCCGAGGTAGTTCACCCAGCCGCGTGCCACCGGTTCGGTTTTGCCGGGCTGGACGCGGTCGGCCGGGTCCGGCCATGTGACGGTTGTTTGATCAGTCTGAGACATGCTGTTACTGGAACGCCTCCTGAACTTGGCCGATCACCTCGTTGACAGCATCACGCAAGTCCGGCGCAGGCGCCGGTGCGGGAGCAGGTGCAGGTGCCGGTGCTGGCGCGGGAGCCGGTGCTGGTGCCGGAGCAGGTGCTTCGCTCGGAGCGGAAGATGCAGCCGACTCGGATTCCGTCGGCGCAGTCCCGGTAGCCGAGTTTTGGGTTGCCGGAGTGGAGTAGTAACCACCCAGGCCAACGCCACCCTTGTAGGCGTTCACGCCCCAGTACACCGGGCTTGCCGGCTCGAAGTACTCAAAGTCTTGATCCGCCAGCTCAGTGTCCAGGAACTGCTTCCAGATTTGGGACGGGGTGTTGGAGCCGTACATGATGCCGCCCCACTCGTTAAAGATTGGCGAGGTGTTGTCGGCGGTGCCCACCCACACGGCCACGGCGAGCTGCGGGGTGGAGCCGACCATCCAGGCGTCCTTGTTGTTGCCGGTGTCGCCCATTTGGGCGGTGCCGGTCTTTGCCGCGGACGGGCGGCCGCCAGCGAGCACCGCGTTGGAGTACGCCGGCACGGTCTGCATTGCTTCGAGGACGTTGTCCGCCACCTGCTCGGAGACGCGACGTTCGGTGTAGTTGCGGTCCACCTCGTAGAGGACCTCACCGTTGGCGTCCACAACCTTTTCCACGAAGTGGGTCGGGTGCATGGCGCCGCGGTTGGTCAGGGTTGCCACTGCGGTAGCCATGTCCAGCACGCGCGACTGGTACTGGCCCAGCACGATGCCTTCGTAGGGCTGGCCGCCGTTTTCACGCAGCGTTACAGGGATGCCCGGGATGGACTTGGCCACGCCGAGGGCATGCGCCATGTCGGCGGTGTCCTGGGTGGTGTTATCCAATTCGTCCTGGATGCGCAGGTACGCGGTGTTGGAGGAGGTGCGGGTGGCTTCCTTCATGGACAGCATGCCGCCTCCGCCGCCGTCCCAGTTGGTCACGACGTGGTTGCCCGGCAGGGTCACCGGGGAAGAATCGAACATGGACGTCAGCGGGATGCCCTGCTGCAGGGCTGCCGCGAGCGCGAAGATTTTGAACGTCGAACCCGTTTGCAGGCCCGCGTTGGCGTAGTCCCAGCCAGACGGGTCGTCGCCGCCGTAGTAGGCGCGCACGGCACCGGTACTCGGCTCGATGGCAACGACGCCGGAGCGGGCGTCATCCTGTAGGTAGGACAGGCGCTGACGGGTGATCTCTTCGACGTTTTGCTGGGTGCCGGCATCGATCGTGGTGGTGATCTGCAGGCCACGGTTGGTCAGGTCGTCCTCGGTGATGCCAATGGTGGCCAACTCCGCCACAACCTGGTTCTTAATCAGGCCGTTTGCGCCGGTTGCTTCCGTGTAGGCCGAGTAGGTGGCCGGGTCACGGGTCTCCGGGTAGTGGGCGGCTGCGCGACGCTCCTGGGTGATGGCGCCGGTTTCCACCATGCCGTCCATGACGTAGTTCCAGCGGCCTTCCGCGGCTTCGCGGTTGGTCCACGGGTCAAGCTGGCTCGGCAGCTGGATCGACGCGGCCAGGACTGCGCCCTCCTCCAGTGTGAGCTGGGAGGCTGGTTTGTTGAAGTAGGCGTGCGCTGCGGCTTCGATGCCGTAGGCGTTGCGGCCGAAGTAGACCGTGTTCAGGTAGGCGCGCAGAATGTCGGCCTTTTCCCACTGGTTGGTCATCTTCACCGAGTAGACGAGCTCTTTAGCTTTACGCTCGTAGGAGTGCTCGTTGCCCACCAGTGCGTTCTTCACGTACTGCTGGGTGATGGTGGAGCCGCCACCTGCGGATGCGTTGCCGGTGAGCTGCCCGATGGCGGCGCGAGCGAAGCCTGTCGGGGAGAAGCCGGAGTTGGTCCAGAAGTCACGGTCTTCTGCCGCAAGCACCGCGTTTTGGACGTCTTCGGGCACCTGGTCAAGCGGGATCTGCTTACGGTTGCCTTCCGGCGGGACGATGCGGGCGAGTTCCTTGTCGCCGTCGCGGTAGAAGATGTTGGAGATCTGCGCCGTTTCAATTTTGCCCGGCTCGGGCACCTCGGCGCGTGCGTAGCTCCAGAAGAACCACGCCAGCGGGATCGCCGCAATCATGGCCAAGAACAGCAAGAACGCGATAAACCACTGCCATGCGCGCGACCGTTTCTTGGTTGTGACGGTCGTTGAGCCGTTGCTTTTCTTTTTGGCGGTCGTGTCGCCGCCGTTGTCTTTATCTGACACTCGTTTTTCCCTGCGCAATTTGACTCGCGGCCCCCGCGGGGAGGGCGAAACCGCGAGCTACCTACTCGTTTTCTATGCACACCCTACCCGGCCAACGCGAAATCACACTACTGGTACTGCAGTGACTTCCTTTAACAGATGGTTCCACTTGCAGTCGCGGCAAACCTCCACGAAGTGGACGGTGATGGGGCCGACCTCGTGCACCATGCGGTCGATTTCTTCTGCGCTGCGGGCGGTGCCGGTGCGTCGGCCGAGTTTTTCGCTGTACACCCAGGTAATCTCCCGCAGTTCGGCGCCACAGATGGGGCAGGGCCGTGGGGATGCGGTGCCGTGGTGTTCGGCGGCGGCGCGGAGGATGAAGTCGGCGTCGCAGGCGTCGTCGATACGCATGCGCCCTGCGTTGAGCTCGCGCAATGCGTGGCGACGACGCCACTCGTGCGACACCTCACCCTCATACACAAACATCTGCGCAATGGTAACGCCGTTTTCGGTGCGTCGCCGACGCCACATATGATGTTGATGTTCAAACGTTTGCTAGCGACACTGCCACTTCGAGGAGCCACGACGTGAGCCACCACGCTGTATCCCCCGAGTCTGCACGCCTACCGAACACTGTCGATTCGGATGCTCCTCTCCGCGTTGCGGTTGGCTGGGACACCACAAGCGGCGAAGCCGTCGAGTTTGCCGCCTGGCTCGGCCGCTCCCTGCCGATGAAGGTGCAGGTCATGGCATCTGCGCAACTGCCGCCGATCCAGGCGCTGACAACCTCGGCGAAGAGCCGCAAGAAGCAGCTGAAGAAGATGCGCGAAGAGTTCCACAAACGCGTGGTCGATGAACTCGACGGGCAGATCCCGAAAGCGCAGTGGTCCAAAGAGGTAGCCACGCTCAAGGACGGCAAAGATACCGTCCGCTCGCTTCTCGACAACGCCTTAGAGTTCAACGCTGACCTCATCGTCATGGGCTCCCGCGCAAAATCACCCAAGGGCCGACTACGCCCGTCCAGCGTTACGGACGAAATGCTCTACTCCTCCCCCATCCCCCTCGGGCTGGCACCGCGCGGAGTGAAGCTGTCTAAGAAGGGCATCACGCGCGTGACCTACGCCGTGGTGGACACCGACGGGAAGAAAGAGCCCGAGTTTTACGGCCTGGACTACGCCACCGCCCTCGCGTGCGCGCTGCACCTGCCGCTGCGCATCATCGCGTTCTCTCCGACGAGTTACGACGAGCACGGCCCGAAATGGTACGAACGCACCCTTGGCATGCTTGACCACGCCCGCGACCGAGCCTGGGAGTACGCATGCGAACTCTCCCCCGACCGCCTCGACCATTTCGACGTGACCAGCTCCGTGTCCACCGGCAAGAGCTGGAAGCGCTCAATTGACTCGGTGAAGTGGCGCAAGGGCGACATCATGTGCCTGGGTTCGCAGCCGTCGCCGAATCTGCGCACGGTGTTTTTGGGCACGCTCGAAGGCGAGTTCATCCGCTACGCGCCTGTGCCCGTCATCGTCTGTCCGGAGGCAGCGAAGTAGGTTAGGGCGTATGCGCGACCATCCTGAAAACGACCTGCACTCCCCCGCCGACCGCTTCTCCCGCGTTCGCCCGGAGCCCCGTTCCTTTGATGAGTTGGCGGATGCCCCGGATCCGCTGGAGGTAGACCGGCGCAATAAGCGCTCCACCCGTCAGGCGATCACGTGGGCGCTGGGCACCGTTGGGGTGACGTTCCTGTTGGCGTTTGTGT
Organism: Corynebacterium sp. HMSC05C01; assembly: GCF_001807155.1. Lineage (NCBI taxonomy): Bacteria > Bacillati > Actinomycetota > Actinomycetes > Mycobacteriales > Corynebacteriaceae > Corynebacterium > Corynebacterium sp. HMSC05C01. Next base: position 29,313 of record NZ_KV787950.1, read on the forward strand.
TAGGCCTGGTCGCCCGCCTGCAGGGCGGGCCGCTGTGCAGCGACGGCGACGCCACCTGGCTGTGCACCCCAACCTGGCGCACCACCTGGGCTGTAGTCACCTCTCTCCCACCGATCGCCGGCCTGATTGGCTGCGCGGTGATCATGGTGCGCAAACTCAACCGCTACGAGCGCTGGATCCCGTGGATGGGCGTGTTCTGGATCCCGCTCGTGCCGTTCACCATGGCGTGGCTGATTCTGACTATTGGGATGCTGGCAACGATGTAGTTGCGCACTGCGCACAGTACGGGTTCTTCTCCCGGCAGGCCTCGCAGCTTAAGTACTGCTGGCGGCACTCCGGCTCGTTGGCGCAGTTGTAGAACTGGTTGGTCGCCTCCCCGCAGTGCACGCAGTGGCCGAGCTGGACGTAGTCCGGGTCGTCCGCGGAACCGAATTCGGTGTGCATGCGGTCGTCGAACACGTAGAGGGAGCCCTCCCACAGGCCGGAGTTGCCGAAGGCTTCGCCGTAGCGGACGATGCCGCCGTCGATTTGGTAGACCTCTTCGAACCCGCGGTTGATCATCAGGCTGGACAGCACCTCGCAGCGAATGCCGCCGGTGCAGTACGAGATGACCGGCTTGTCCTTCATCCAGTCGTACTTGCCGGACTCGAGCTCTTTGATGAAGTCGTGAGTGGTTTCCACATCTGGCACCACCGCGTTTTTAAACCGTCCGATCTCGGCCTCGCGGGCGTTGCGCCCGTCGAAGAAGACCACGTCCGGGTTGGCCTCCACGAACTCGTTGACCTGCTGCGGAGTGAGGTGTTTTCCGCCGCCGATCACACCGTTTTCATCAACCTTCAGCTCCCCCGGTGCGCCAAACGCCACGATCTCGTCGCGGGCTTTGACGCTGAGTTTCGGAAAGTCTTCGGCACCGCCTTCGGACCACTTGAACTCGATGCCTTTGAAGTACTCTTTGGTCTTCTTCGCGTAGGTTTTGCAGGCGCGGATGTCGCCGCCGACGGTGCCGTTAATGCCGTGTTCGGAGACGATAATCCTGCCGGTCAGGCCGAGCCCTTCGCACAGGTCGCGTTGCCACAGACGCACCGCGTCCGGGTCGGCGATGGGCTGGAACTTGTAGTAGAGCAGGATTTTGCTGGTCATGCCTGGCAGTCTACGTCGAGCGGGTCCGTTCTTTGTAGGCGTATACGTCGCGCGTGTACACGCGGCGGTGTGTACCGACTCTGTGGCCGGGCAGTGTGCCTTCGTCGATAAGCTTGACCACGTATGGACGAGACACGTTGAGCAGGTCAGCTACCTGCTGGGTGGTCATTTCATCTTCGGGGCTGGGTGGGCGCATGAGGCGCCCCTCCGCAAGATCCTCGAGCAGATCACGGATCCAGGCAGCGGTCTGTTTGGGTAGCGTGACATCCTCACGCTGGTCAGCTCGGGCGGCAGCAATGCCGTCGTTGAGCTGAGCCAACGCGGTCTCCACCGGCGGTTGTTGTACAGGCATACAGGCGACCATAAACCACAAATACAACGAGCGGAGCCGTTTTAAAGAAGAAATCTAAGATTTTCTTAGCGTTTGTGGTACAGCCCTTTTCGCCAGTACTGCGGCTCAGACGTTGCAAGCACGCCAAGATTGCGGAAAATGCCCTCGTCCACAGAACCAAGGATCGCCGTGATGTGAGCATCGCAACCACGAAGCGACTTCAGATGATCCAACGCGAGCGCCGCGTCCGGGTTCGACGCCGCCGACACGGACAAGGCAATCAGTACCTCGTCGGTGTGCAGGCGCGGGTTGACCGAACCCAGATGGCGGGTCTTCAGCGACTGGATCGGCTCGATGGAGTCGGGGGAGAGCAGGTGCACATCGTCGTCGATACCCGCGAGCTGCTTCAGGGCATTGAGCAGCACCGCAGCCGAAGGTCCGAGCAGGTCAGAAGTCTTACCGGTGACAATGCGGCCGTCTGGCAACTCAAGTGCCGCACCCGGCTTGCCGGTCGCCTCCGCGACGTCGAGCGCAGGGGCAACCACAACGCGGTCCTGCACAGAGAGATCCGCCTTGCGCATCACGTTCATCACACGGTCAGAGATGGAGGAGTCGGAGCCGATGCGGCGTTCATCGACACGCGATGCAAAGTAACGGCGAATGATTTCCTGCTGGGCGGCGTGGCGGCAGGCCTCGTCGTCGGAAATGCAATAGCCCGCCATGTTGACACCCATATCGGTCGGGGACTGGTACGGCTCGGTGCCCGTAACCTCACGCAGCAGCGTCTTCAGCAGCGGGAAGACCTCAATGTCGCGGTTGTAGGAGGTGACCTTCTCCCCGTAGGCGTCGAGGTGGTACTGGTCGATCACGTTGATATCGTCCAGGTCCGCGGTGGCCGCCTCGTAGGCTAGGTTCACCGGGTGGGAGAGTGGCAGGTTCCAGATGGGGAACGTCTCAAACTTGGCGTAACCTGCGGCAATGCCTCGCTGGTTCTCGTGGTAGACCTGCGACAGGCAGGTGGCCAGTTTGCCGGAGCCAGGTCCCGGCGCGGTCATGACAATCAGGTCGCGGGAGGTTTCCACATAGTCGTTGCGGCCAAACCCTTCCTCGCTGACCACCTTGGCGGTGTCGTTGGGGTAGCCAGGGATCATGTAGTGGCGCGACACCTTCAGGCCAAGGCGGGAAAGACGCTCGAGGAACGCCTCCACGGTGCGGTTGTGTCCGTCGAGTTGGGTGCACACCACATTTTCGACGAGGAATCCGCGGTCGCGGAACACATCCACAAGACGCAGCACGTCATCTTCGTATGTAATACCCAGGTCCGCGCGCACTTTTTGGCGGATGACATCGCCAGCGTTGAAGCAGATGACAATTTCCACTTCGTCCTTGATGCGGTCAAGCATGGCGATTTTGTTGTCCGGAGTGAATCCGGGGAGAACACGGGAGGCGTGGTTGTCGTCGAAAAGTTTGCCACCCATCTCCAGGTAGAGTTTGCCGCCTACCTCGGCTCTCCGCGCTTGGATGTGCTCGGACTGCATTGCAATGTATTTTTCGCGGTCAAAACCGGTCGTGTACGGCATGCGCGCAATTCTATTGCTTTGCTGCGACACCACGCACCCCGCTACCTCCACACGGTGGTAGCGCTACGGTGGCAGGCATGTTTTCCTCCACGTTTACCGCCGACCAGATCCGAGCTGCGGAAGCACCCCTGCTTGCGGCGCAGGAGTTCGAGGACCAGTTGATGCAATCCGCTGCCCACGCCGTGGCGGAGGTAGCCAACGTGATGCTCGCTGAAGGTACTGAGGCACGCGCCCGGATGCTCGTGCTTGCAGGGCCTGGCGGCAACGGGGGAGACGGCCTCTACGCCGGCGCGGAGTTGTTGCTGGCAGGCCACCGGGTGGATGCGGTGTTGCCCACAGGCTCGGCGCAGGAGCGTGCCCTGCAGGCGTTCACGGCAGCCGGCGGGGTAGTGATGGAGGACCTCCCGGAACAATGGCAGGACTATGCCCTGGTTATCGATGCGATAACGGGCATCGGCGCGACCGGCGAGGTACGCGAGAACCTTCGCCCCGCAGTCGAGTTAGCCAACGCACTCAACGCCCAAGTGCTGGCCGTGGACGTGCCCACCGGCGTGGAGGCCGACACCGGCTGGGCAGGGCAGTGCCACGTCAACGCCGATGTGACGGTCACCTTCGGCGGGTTGCGCCGCGCCCACGGGCTGTCGCCAGCGTGCGGGGTGCAGTTGCTCGCCGACATCGGATTGCCGGGCAAGCGCCTGCACGAAACGCTCGGCGACCAACTCACCTTGTGGGCAGAGGATGGCCCACCGCTGTTGATTGCAAACCGGGCGGTGCTGCCGGAGCAGAAGTGGTCCGAGCAGAAGTGGCCCGACGGGATACAGACCCTGTGGCAGCCACCGCTGCAAGACGTCGCGCCGGCTCCTGCGGACGACAAGTACACCGGCGGCGTGGTCGGCATCCGCGCAGGCAGCGATGGGTATCCCGGCGCAGCGATCCTGTCTACTGCGGGCGCGGTGAACGCCACACCGGCGATGGTGCGCTACGCCGGCCCGCAGGCGGTGGAGGTGGTGCGGGCGCATCCGGAGGTCGTCGCTACGCACACGCTCCAGGATGCTGGCAGGGTGCAGGCGTGGGTGTTCGGGCCGGGCGCGGGCACTGACGAGCACGCGGCGGAGGAGTTGCGGTGGGTGCTCGGCCAAGAGGTGCCGGTGCTTATCGACGCCGACGGGCTCACCCTCCTCACCCAACACCCCAACCTGCGCAAACTGGTGGCCAAACGCGAACAGATGACGGTGCTGACCCCGCACGACGGCGAGTTCGCCCGGCTGTGTGAAGCCGCCGACGTGGGGGAGAGCGATCGCATGGCGGAGACCATCGCCCTGGCCAGCGCGCTGCGCTGCACGGTCGTGCGCAAGGGGCGCGTGACGGTGATCGCGCACGAGGGCGACCCGCACACGGCGTACGCGATCGATGCGGGACACTCCTGGGCGGCGACTCCGGGATCGGGCGATGTGCTCGCGGGCATCGCGGGGGCGCACCTGGCGCTTATGCATGCCAAGCGGCTATGGGAGGAGGTCGCACTCGCCGGCGCGGTGGCCGTGCACGCTTTGGCTGCGAAACTGGCCGCTGCTACTGAGTACGGTGACGCGACGGCGCCAGCGAGCCGGATCGCCGAGTTCATCCGCCCCGCAACCGCGAAGATGCGAAATGATGCTTGATGCGGTCGTGATCGGCGGTGGCCAGTCTGGCCTTGCCGTGTCGTACTACCTGCGCAGATATGGCGTGAACTTCACGGTTCTGGACGCCGCCGACGCTCCCGGTGGGGCGTGGCCGAACTACTGGGACTCGCTGACGCTGTTTTCGCGCGCGGAGTTTTCCAACCTGCCGGGTTGGCCGATGCCTTCGTTTGATGGGTATCCGCCGCGTGATCATGTCGTCGATTATTTAACGCGCTACGAGGCCCGCTACGACCTTCCCATTCGCCGTGGGCAGCGCGTGGAGCGTGTGCTTATCGACGACACCGGCTTCACCATCCGCCCCCAAAACCTCCACGCCCGCAACGTGGTGGTTGCAACCGGGATCTGGTCGGCGCCGTTCGTGCCGTTTGTGCCGGGTGAGTTCTCGGGCAGGCAGTTGCACTCGGCGCACTACACGCGACCGGGAGATTTCGCAGGCCAGCGCGTCGCGGTCGTCGGTGGCGGTAACTCGGGTGCGCAGATCACAGCAGACCTCGTGCTCAATGGGGTGGAGGCGCAGTGGCTGACACGTTCTGCACCGGGTTTCATGCCGGACGACGTGGACGGTTCCACGCTGTTTCGCCGCAATCGTGAGCGCCTCACTGCGATTGCGAAGGGGGAGCCAGATCCGGGCGGGGTGGACTTCGGCGGAGAGATCGTCGTCGTACCGGAGGTGCGCCGAGCGCGCGACGCCGGCCTGCTTCAGGCGCGTCCGATGGTAGGTTCGCTCGACGAGGTGGACGCGGACGTGATCATCTGGGCAACCGGGTTTCGCCCGGCCCTCGGGCCTATCCGCGGGCTGCCCCGGGACACGCATGGTTTGTACGTGTTGGGGTTTGACAACATCAACGGACCGGGTGCCGGAACGATTCGAGGGGTGAGCCCGTTTGCCCGCGATATTGCGGCTCGGATCGCCGATTCTGTTGGCGCACACCGTCGCAGGTAAGCACGCTTCGACAAAATTACATAGGTGTTATTTAGGCCTTGACGTGGAAAAATAGCCCCTTTCAGGGATACATTCACCTTTTCGTTACATGAGAGTTTCCCGAGTAGCACTAACTCAGCTTTCCCCAACCAGCACGTACGTTAATTAAGCACGGACTGGCCCGTACTTGAGACGCAGGTCACCCTACTCACGAAGGGTGAATAGTTGGACATCTGCGCTACGCTTACTTATGTGTTAAATAAACGGAGGATCGCAGCGCTTGCCCTGACAGCTACTACAGCAGCGGCTGTCACTGCCGTGCCCTCCGCCGACGCGGCCACTGTAGGCAAGCCCATTAACGGCGTGTGCTCATTGCAAATGAGCATTGCAGAAAAGGATTTCGCCGCAGCATTGCCGCGAGACCTTAGGAGCCCCCAAGCGCAGCAAAAACAGCAGTGGACCAACGCCTTCGAGGTAGCGTTCCCGGAAGCTGCGCCCATCGCACAAGAATTCCTCGAAGCATTCAACGGCCCATACTTCAGGCAGTTCCATGCCAACCGCAACGCTGAAACCGCCCGTTGGGAAGACCGCATCGCTACTGCCGCAAATGTAGATCCGGCAGGCGCAAAGTGGTACTTCACCGAAATCATGAACAGCGTGCTGGTATCCAGTGAAGACGGACTGGCGCTGGATCATGTTGAGTTCTGGCGCGTTGTGGATGACGCCCTTGAAAGTGGCACCATCAGCGCCACTGACCCACGCGACATTTACCCCGCTTTCCCACAGGAAATTAGCGACAGGCTTCTCGAGGGCGCTCTGGCAGACATGCCGGCAGACCAGCGCAAAAAGTGGGTAAACGCGCACGCCTCGTCCAAGGAAGCCATCGGCTCGGTCAATGCGGCACAGTTCCGCGATGCCTTCAAGAAGGCACGCGAGGCCTGCGCCAATGGTGGCGGCTCGGTCACTCTGCCCGTCGCTCCCAAGCCGACCACTCCGTACGACGTGCCACCGGTACAGCGCGGCAAGGACAAGCCTGGCAAGACCACAGAGCCGTCCACACCGACTGAGTCGAAGACCACCACCAACATCAGCGTTGACTTCTCCACCTCGGTTGAGCGCCAGAAGAACGAACCACAAGCGTCGATGCCTGTCGGTGCGATCATCGGCATCGTCGTCGCTCTGTTGACAATCATTGGTGGCGCTGGGGCAGCATTTGTCATGGGCGGGCGATAGGCGTAATTTGGCGCGGTGTCCAACACCGCGAAAACCCCCCAGAAAACCCCGGGCCAATTCCCCCTCGTACCACTGGCGGCGATGAGTTTCGCCGCCTTTGTTTATGTCACCTTCGAGATGTTCTCGGTGGGGCTCATCTCCCCGATGGCGCGAGACCTCGGCGTCTCCGAAGGCCAAATTGGCCTCCTCATGAGCGTCTATGCGGGCTTGGTCGCAGTGGTGACCATCCCGCTGATCCACTTCACACGCAGCGTCAATAGGCGTCCGCTGCTTATCGCCACTCTGGTGTTTCTCCTCGGCGGGATCGTGCTGCAGGCAACAGCCAGCAACTACTGGATGCTGGTGGCCGGGCGCGTCACCGCAGCATTTACACACGGCGTGTTCTGGTCGCTGGTCAACCCGATGGCGGCACGCATCGCTCCCGCCGGGCAGACAGGTAAAGCGGTGGCTGCGGTGTCCATCGGCTCTACCTTGTCGCTGGTTGCGGGCTCGCCGCTGACCACTGCGTTGGGCACGATGATCGGCTGGCGGGCATCCACGTGGGTGCTTGGCGTAGCGACGATCGGCGCACTCGTCATGCTTATCTCCACCCTGCCAAGCCTGCCCGCGGTGGCACCTGCGAACCAGGCCAAGGCGACGAATACCAAGTCGGCCATCCCGTCGCTTGTGGTGTACGTGCTGCTTGCGGTGACGGGTATCTTCTCCACCTTTACGTACCTGGCGCTGCTGGTGGAGGGCACCGCCGGCCACGCGTATGTGCCGGTCGGCGTGTCCCTGTACGGCATCGCGGGCTTGGTCGGCATCACGATCGCCGGCCGGAGGGTGGATAGCCGCATGATCCGGCTCAATGCCCTGGCCGCTGCGGTGATGGTGGTGTCCGCCATCGCAGGTTTGCTTGCGCTCGGTGCCGGAAGCGGGCTAGGCATGTTCGCGGTGATCGCTGTGTTCGGCATGGCCGCCGGTGCGCTGCCCACGGTGGCCACCACTATCTTCTTGCACGCAGGCCAGCGCAACCAGGACCTGGCAAGTTCGGTGTACGTGGTCACCTTCCAGGTCGGTATCGCATCCGGCTCTGCGGTTGGTGCTGCGGTGGTAGATGCGGGCTACCTGTCCGGCACCCTGATCTCTACCGGTGTGCTTGGCGCCCTGGCGTTTGCGGTGCTGGCACTGTGGTCGCGCACGCTCCTGCGCTAGCGCCAGCGATTGAAGCACCAGACATACAAGCACCAGACATATAAGCGCAGTCTTATGCGCAAACCGGGGTACGCGCGTTGACGCCAACCTCGAAGACCTCGTCGCGGGGCTGGATCAGCGAGCGGTCGTGTGTGACAAACCCGCAGGCGATGTTGCGCTCTTCAACCAGGTCACGCAACAGTTTCACAATCTCTTGGGAGCGGTCGTGGTCGAGGGCGGCGGTGGGCTCGTCGGCAAGCAAAAGCTCCGGCTCACCCATCAACGCGCGGGCGATGCCGACGCGCTGGCGCTGACCGCCGGAGAGTTCGCCCATACGGCGATCACCAAGGCCCTCGAGGCCGACCTTGGCCAGGAGCTCATCGGCGCGGTCGGGGCGCGGCTTGATGCCGCGGATGTCGTCGGTCACCAACAGTTGGTCACGCACGTTGAGCGCGGCGATCAGGTTCGCCTGCTGGAAGATCATGCCGATCTTGTCGCGGCGCACATCGTTGTTCACCTCAACGCCGTTGAGGGTGGCGGTGCCGGAATCCGGTGTGATCAGGCCCGCGGCGACAGAAAGCATCGTGGACTTGCCGGAGCCGGACTCGCCGACGATGAAGGTCAGCTCGCCGGGCTTGGCGGTGAAGTTCATATTGTCCAGCACGGTTCGCATTTCCTGGCCGTCCTGGAAGGCGACGGTGACGTTTTTCAGTTCAAGCATTATGCGGCACCTCCAAGGGCCTGCTGCGGGTTAACTTTTGTAATGGAGCGGGTAGCAATCAGCGCGCCGACCATGCCGAGCGCCCAGATAGCAACTGGCGGGGCGACGGCGGTGAGCGCGGTCAGGGAGAACGGTGCAGCGCCCTGCATCGCCAGCCCGAGGCCGAAGGCGACCACGCCTCCGATCAGCGCACCTGCACCCAGCAGCACCGCGGACTGGCCAAGTGCGTCCTTGAGCAGGTATTTGTTCGATGCGCCGATGGCCTTCAGGATGGCCAGGTCGCGGGTGCGCTGCATCGTCCACACGGTCAGAAACGCGACGATCACCAGCGCGGCGATGGCGTAGAGGAAGCCCTGGATGAGCTTCAGGGAGCCCTGCTCAGAGGAGTACGCGGGCAGGCCCTCGAAGGACTCCTTCAGGGTGACGCCGCCGTCGACCTCATGGTCGGCGAGCAGCACGGTGCCGTCGGCGTCGGTGTGCATGATCTCTTTCCAAAAGTCCGTGGGAACCCACAGGACAGGGGAGTGGGAGAACGCAAGGTCATCGCCAATCGCGCCAACGGTGATCGCGTTGCCGGCGACGGTGATCTCCTCGCCCTGCTTGAGTTCAAGGCCCGGCGCGGCAACCGCCTCCTTGCCCAGCGTCTGCCCGCCCGGCAGCACGGTGCCTTCCGGCAGCGACAGAATCGCCACCGCGGCATCTTCGCCGTTTTGCTTGGTCAGCAGCATTTGGCTGGTGCCAAGCGGGGTCATGCCGTCGCGAGCCTCCACACGCGAGGTGGTAAACGACAGGTCTTCCGGGTCCTGGAAGACAACGGATTCCGGCTCGAGCGCTTCAAGTGCTGAGGTGTTCTGCTTGCCCAAGCCTGCGGTCAGGCCGGTCAGCACGACCACCAGCAGGGTGATCAGGGTGACCGTGCCCACGATCAGCCCGAAGCGCCCCTTGGCCGACTTCATTTCTCTCAAACCTACGAACATGACACCGATTATGGCTTTGACCTGCACTGTTTCACATCGGGCGGGCGGTTGAAATCCCAATCAACCGATCGGTTGATCTACGCTCAGTCCTATGTTGTCCACGACCCGGATTCTGGATTTGTTGCGCGTGAGCTTGCACGTGCTTGTTGCTGTGTTGCTTGCGGTGGGTCTTATGGGGCAATTGCGTATCGACGACCCCCTGCCCGGCCTGGTTCTCTCCACCGTCTTCGCTGCTGTGTACATGGCGGGCACGGTGTGGCACTACGAGGGCCGGGCCTATCCGAGCTGGGCACCCTACGCGTGGCTGGCGGTCGTGGCCGCGCTGTGGGTGGGGCTGGTGCAGGTCTCTGCGGACTTTGTGTGGCTGGAGTTTCCGCTGGTCATGTTGGCGTGTGTGATCCTGCCGCGCTGGTGGGAGCTGCTGGCCGCGGCCGGCTTGCTGTGTGTGTCCCTGTGGGCAGTGGCAGGGCCGGGTGTGGGACCTGGTGTGGGGTCGGGTGCTGGTGGAAATATCGGTGCGGTGGTGGGGCCGTCGATAGGCACGGTGCTCGCGGTGTTCATCGTGCACGCGTACCGGGCGCTGCGCGCGGAGGCGGACCACTACAAGCAGATGGCCGATGACCTGCGCTCGGCCCAGCGGGAGCGCGCCGCGGCGGAGCATGCGGCGGGCGTGGCACAGGAGCGAGCGCGCCTGGCGCGCGAGGTGCACGACACGATGGCGCAGGGGCTCAGTTCGATCGTGCTGCTCGGCCGCGCGCTGGATAAGCAGCTCGGCGACGACGCCGCGGCGCGCGAGACCCTGGACGTGATTCGCTCGACGGCGGCGGACAACCTGGCGGAGGCGCGCCGCTTCGTCAAAATCAACTCGGCGGACACGGTCTCGGTCGAAGACAAACCCCAGCGTGTGGCGTTGCCGGTGCGGTTGGAGCGCCTTGCCCGGGCAGCGTCGGACCGTCAGCGCGCGCTCGGCGAGCCACTGGAGGTGCAGGTCAACGCGGTTGATTTGCCGGAGCCGGCGGCGTCGGTAGCTGAGCGCATGGTGCGCGAGGGCTTAAGCAACATCGTGCGCCACGCGGGCGCATCTAAGGCGGTGATCACGGTGGATAAGCTGGGCGCGACCGCAACCATCGACGTCTTTGACAACGGCCGCGGCATCTCCGGCAAGGAGGGCTACGGGCTCAAGGGCCTGCGCGCCCGCGTGGAGGAGATCGGTGGGGAACTTTCGGTGGAGGGCAACGTCCTCGCCGCGACACTGCCTGTGGAGGAGCAATGACGCTGCGCGTAATGCTTATCGACGACCACCCGGTCGTCCGCGCCGGCCTTCGCGCCGTTCTCAACTCGTTCGGCGATATGGAAGTGGTGGCTGAGGCCGCCGACGGCGATGCTGAGGTGCCGGGAGACGTGGACGTGGTGGTCTCCGACATTCAGATGCCCGGCGCGTCCGGAATCGACCTGACCCGCCGTTTGGTCAAGGCGGGCGGGCCGCCGGTGCTCATCCTGACCACCTACGACACGCAGGCCGACGTCGTTGCGGCGGTGGAGTCCGGCGCGATGGGCTACCTGCTCAAAGACGCGCCGGAGGATGAATTGCATGACGCGGTGGTGCAGGCGTCGAAACGCAAGCGCGTGCTCTCTCCGCAAGTGGCGAATGTGCTGGCAGACCGTCTGGTCAACCCCGACGAGGCTCTGTCCGCCCGCGAGATCGAACTGCTTCGCGCACTGCAGACGGGCGCGTCGAACCGGGAGATCGCCGAACAGCTCTTCATCTCCCAAGCCACGGTGAAAACCCACCTGATCCACATCTATTCAAAGTTGGGGGTTGACAACAGAACAGCTGCCGTAGAGCAAGCTCGGCAGCGTCGCATCATCTAGTGTGTCCCGTATGACTTTCATCGAGCTGCATACTGGGCCCTGGCGCGCCAGTACCTGCTTACTGGGGCTCAGCGGCCCGCATGACGCGCCAGTTGGCTTGGCCAGCCTGACCTGGCGCCATAACGGCTCGCTGCGTACCGGCGACGATTTGGACCGCCCTCAAGGGCAGATGTTCATCGAGGCAGATGCGTTGCCCGCCCGCCAGCAAATCGCCGAACCTGAGGCGTTTCCGCTGCGTACCGTGACCACTCGAACCGCCGGCGAGGCGTACGTGTTCATCGGTGAAATGTTCGGCCGCAAAGGAGAAATTGAGACGCTCACGCCGTGTGTCGCAGCGCAGATGACGCTTGCCACGGACGCTGAACTTGCGATGACGCTCAACCCTGACTTCGAGTACGCCATCATTGCCTGCGACGGCGATATCGAGGTCAACCGCTCCTCGGTGGTCTCTCACTCCCACATGCTCATTGGTCCGGGTGAGCGCACGCTCGGTTTGGAGAACCGTTCCGAGCATTTCACCCACGTGCTGGTGTTGGGTGGTCTTCCCGAGTAACACGAACCGGGGAGATCTTGCCCACATATAGGCCACTTACCGTGCAGACATGCGGTAACAGCGCAATAATCGGATAGTGCTATATATTCTGATTGCTGTCTTGGCCGTCGCTGCCGTCGGCTACTTCATTTACAAAAAAGTCCACGCCGCATCCGCCATCTTCGCGGTGGGTGTGCTGCTGCTCATGATCGCCGCCGCAACCGGCCGCATCGACTACGCCTCAACCGAGTTCGAATCTTCCGGCAACGCGTTCTACGACGAGTTGCTCATCATCGAGGCCCTGTTCAAGTCCCGTTTCGCCGGCACCGGCATGGCAATTATGGTGCTGTTCGGTTTCGTCGGCTACATGCGCCACATCGGCGCCGACGCAAAGACCGTAGTGGCACTGTCTAGCCCGCTGCGTCGCTTCAACGGCTCCTATTGGCTCGTACCCATCGGCTACTTGGTGGCGACGCTGCTGTCGTTCGTGGTGCCCTCTGCCAGTGCGTTGGCGCTGTTGCTCGTGGCCACGCTCATGCCGGCGTTGATCGCTGCGGGGCTGACTCCGCTGACGGTGGGTGCGATCGTCGCTACGGCCTCCACTATTGCCCCGTCCCCGCTGGAGGCGGGCCTGATTCAGGCCGCTGACCTGACTGGCATGACGGTCACCGAGTTCACCTTCGGCAACGTGGCTAAGGCCACCATCCCGGGCCTGATCGTCATCGCGTTTGTGCACATGTGGTGGCAGCACCGCTGCGACAAGAAGGACCTGGTCAAAGCCGGTGCCGCCGCAGGCGAGGCCGACCTGGAGGCCGCGAAGCACGAAGAGTCCGACCGCCGCATCCACGAAGCCATGGAGCGCGCCGAGGGCCTGCCGGGCTTCTACGCCATCTTGCCGCTGATGCCGCTGCTGCTGATCATCGTCTCCGCAATCCTGAACCGCCTGGACATCGTCGGTTTCGAGGCCGGCATTCTCCCCGTGACCGTCGTGTCGCTCATGCTGACCATGATCATCGAGGCCATCCGCCTGCGCGACGTGAACTACGCCGCGGATTCCCTCCAGGACTTCTTCAAAGGCCTCGGCGAGGGCGCCGCAGGCGTGGTGTCGCTGATCGTCGCCGCCGCCATCCTGGTGGAAGGCATCACCCAGATGGGCGTTATCGAGGGCCTGACCAGCCTCGCCCAGGCGTCCTCGGGTGCTGCGATCCTGATGGTGCTGGTGTTCGTCATCGCCACCTCTGTCATGGCAATGCTCACCGGCTCCGGCGTGGCCCCGTACTTCGCGTTCTCCGAAATGGTGCCGGGCATCGCGGCCGACTCCGCCGTGTCCGCCCCGCAGATGCTCACCTCCATTTGGGCCGCCTCCAACACCATGCGCCAGGCTTCCCCGGTCAACGCTGCGGTGCTCATCGTCGCTGGCGCACTGAACGTGAACCCGGTTGACGTTGTTCGCCGCACCCTCGTGCCGTTGGCAGCGGGCATGGTCACGTCGGTGGTGTGCGCGCTGTTGTTCGTCGTGTAGCAAAAGTCCGTATTGTTTCCGGTATGACTGTCTCAGTGCTGATCACCGTCGAAGACTCTTCGCCGGAAATCTCACGTTGCTTCAACGTTGACCCCGACATGACGCTCGGCGCGCTCGCCGAGGTCATCGACGCATCCCTCGGGTTCTCCGGCGCGTCCTCGCACCTGTTCGTGGGCAAGCACGGCACGCAACGCGAGGTGTACGCCGAAAGCCCCGGTGCGGGTGAGCAGCACGAAGACACCATCACGGTCGCTGAGATGGAGCCGATGACCTACATTTACGACGCGGCGGCCGACTGGTCCATCCACGTCGAAGTCCTCGGCCCCTCCCACATCGATGCGCCAACGCCGATGCTTGTCGACGCCGCCGGCCCCGACGTCATCGAAGCCTGCAACGGCCCCGCCATGATGACCGAGTTCCGCCGCCAGGCCCGCCTGCTCGCCGCCGGTATCGAACCCGACGTGGACACCGTCACCTTGCTGTTTAGCTTCCTGCCGGTCATGCCGCCGGAGCGCATGCTGGACCGGCTGACCTTCGCCGACCCGGTCACGGTCGCCTCCCGCATGGCCAACGTCGCCGAGGAGCAGTTTTTCGACGAAATGGCCGCCGCCGAATCCGAGGGTCTAGGCCTGGCGGAGCGCTTTGACAACTTCATCAACTCCCAGCCCGGCCTGCGCGAAATCCTGGACGTGGACCCCCACCCGGAGCGCAACCCGGCGATGATCTCGGCCGTGACCGACTTCTTCAACTCCGTCCTCGGCGAAGGCACCGATTTCCCCGAACTTGCCGAACTGGCCAGCCTGCCCGGCTTCGCTGGATTGCCAGGGCTCGAAGGGCTCGAAGGGCTTCTCGACGACACCGATGACCTCGAAGCCCCCAACTCCCTGACCTTGGTGTTCGGCGACCTGATCAGCCTGTTCATCGCCAGCGTGCCCTACAACGTGGGCGAGCTAACCCCCGAGGTATCCCGCGAGATCCGCGACATCACAGCGCTGCCGTTCCCGGGTACCGTCGTCGATTTTCTTCTCGACGCCGGCCTGTTAAAGAAACGCCACGAAATCCTCACCCCCACCAAAGCGGGCCTGACCTTCCTCAGCAGCGACGACGCCGTCGCCGCCAACGCCGACAACCTGCGCCGCTTCTTCGAATCCGTCATGGGCGCAGACCTGTGGCGCGCCACCGTCGACTGGTTCATCGGCGAGCCCCAACCCAACCCCGACATCGACGACTACATCCCGTGGCTTTACGGCTTCTGCGTCGTCGAAGAGTACGAACCGGGCCGCTCCGGGCTTTCCGACGAAGGCCGCGCCATGATGCACCTCCACCGCGCCTACTACGAAGGCTAGGTCTAGACCCCGCCCGGTTAACTCAGGCGAGCACCAGGTAGAGCCCCACCACGGCAATGCCCAGCATCATCGCGGTGAGAATGGCGATGGGGGCGGTGTTCGGGGCGCTGCGCTCGTCGGCAAGAGCAAATGCGTCGCGCCTGTACAGCCGGCGGTTCAGCAGCCCGATCGCCACCGCGCCAAGCGACAACGCGCACACCGCAAACATGATCAGTTCCGGGTAAGCGTCCGCCCAGCGCAGCAGCGTCGCCGCGCACACCAGCATCGCCAGCCCGGTGCGCGTCCAGCTCATCGCGGTGCGCTCCGGCTGCAGGCCGGGGTCCGCAACGACGATGCTCACAGCAGGCTCACCCCGACCACCACCGCGGCAACAAATACGCCGATGCCCAACACCGGCACGATCGCCGGCGCCGGGATGGGTTTGCCGTGGCGCAAGGCGCGTTCGATCCGTACCCAACGCACCGCAGCACCTGCAGAAATAGCCATTGAGATCACGATGATGGTGGCGGCGGCGATGGAGCGCACGGTGTCGTCGATACGCGGAAGCTCAAACGCCTCCAATGCAATCCCACCCGCCAAAAACGCAAGCGCAGTACGCGTCCACGCGAGGAACGTGCGCTCGTTGGCCAAGGTAAAACGCGGATCCGGCTCGTTGCCATCCGGAAACACCCGCCGGGTAAACCAACCACGCTCACTCATGCGCTCAACCCTAGCGCCGCATACACCGTCAGGAGAACCACCCCAACCGCAGCGATCACCCACAAAACCGTGTTTCTTTGCGACGACACCCTCGCCCACACCGCCCCCAACAACGCACCCGCCGTGTTGCAGATGACATCGTCCGTATCGCTATACCCCCACCCGCCGAGGTACTGCGCCGTCTCGATGCCCAGGCTGAACAGCGTGCCTGCCGCGAGCGCCCTCACGATCGAGCCCCGATACGCCACAAACCCCACCGGAATGAACAGCGCAATGTTGCCAAACAAGTTCAGCCACGGACCCCACCACACCCGCGCATACGTGAACGTCTGCAGCGGATTGAGCCGGATCTGACTGATCTGGTGCGACTCCGCCGCCCACACTCCCGGGATCGACACGAACGCCTTACCCACCGTAAACGCAAGCACGACAACGACAGTCACCACTGCCGCGGCGACCGTTGCCGGTGTACTTCTGGTCGTATTCACCCGCCCCACGGTAGACGCACGTTAGGCTGGCGACCATGAATAGCACCTTGCTGGTTACTGACAATGGCCCCGAGATCGTGGAAACCCGCGATGAATACGCCGGCGAAGGCGACACGCTGATCAACGTCTCGCACTCGTCGCTGAACTACAAAGACGCAATGGCACTGTCCGGCAACCGCGGTGTCCTGCGCGAACTGCCGCGCGTCCCCGGCATCGACGCGGTGGGCACCCTCGAAGACGGCACGCTGGTCACGGTGAACGGCCGTGGGCTGGGGGAGCGCCGTCACGGTGGCTACACCCCGCGCGTGCGTATCGACGACACCCACATCACCCGCGTCCCATCCCGCTTCACCGCCGAGGACGCCGCCGCCATCGGCACCGCCGGCTACACCGCAGCGCTCTCCGTCGCGGCGTTCGAGCGCGCCTCCTACTCCGTGGACGGCCCCATCCTGGTCACCGGAGCGACCGGCGGAGTCGGTTCCATCGCCGTGTCGCTGCTCGCC
This sequence comes from Corynebacterium sp. HMSC05C01, assembly GCF_001807155.1. Classification (NCBI taxonomy): domain Bacteria; kingdom Bacillati; phylum Actinomycetota; class Actinomycetes; order Mycobacteriales; family Corynebacteriaceae; genus Corynebacterium; species Corynebacterium sp. HMSC05C01. The sequence goes on from NZ_KV787950.1 coordinate 46,031, forward strand.
GAGCGCGGCCACGAAGTCTGGGCGCTCACCGGGCGTATCGACGAACACAGCACCTGGCTGCGCGAACTCGGCGCCACCGAAATCCTCGACCGCGCCGACTTCACCAGCCAAGGCAAACCACTGCAGAAGGCGCGCCTCGGCGGCGTGATCGACACCGTCGGCTCCGACATCCTGGCCAACGCCCTGACCCAACTGCGCTGGGGCGGCGTCGCCACCGCATGCGGCATGGCCGCCGGCAACGACCTGCCCGCCTCCGTCCTGCCGTTCATCCTGCGCGGTACCCAACTCATCGGCGTGAACTCCGTCGACACCCCCAACGACCTTCGCGACGAAGCCTGGGCACTCCTCGACACCTCCCTCAACACAAACGCCATCCGCACCGAAACAATCGGATTGGATGGCGTCATCGAAGCCGGCCAGGCCCTGTTGGAGGGCCGGGGCGGTGGAAGGGTCGTCGTTAAGCTGTAGGCTCCTGCGGCACCGGACCAGCCGAAATCTGCCGGTAGCCGTACGCCAACGCGAGCATCGTCGCCGGCAAGGTCACAATCAAACCAAGACCAAACGGGATCGCACCAATGAGGTTGATCAAACCAGCCAACACCGCGAAGCCCAACAGACGGCCATAATTACGCGCACCCGCCTTGAAACCACCGGTGAACGCCTGGCCAAACGTGCCATTGTTGTCACCCGCGAACCACGGCTGCAGCATAAACAGCGGGCTGATCAGCAGCATCACCAACAAACCAATGCCGAATGCCGCCATCACCGGGCCCATCACCGCAAAGAACGTCTCCGGGTCATCCATGATCGCCTCCGGGTTCTCCGGGATCATCGTCGGATCGATCGCCGAAAACGCACCAATGCCCAGCGCCGTCAGCAGCACCGTCATGCCAAGCATGGCGATGACCGACAACAACACCGACATGCCCAGCGTCTTACCAAACGTCGGCGACTTCACATCCCCGAAGTTCAGGTTGCGCGCCAGCGTCGCCTGCAACGCCGCACCAATCATCCACGGGCCGAACACCGTCGTGCCGCCCACCTGAATCCAGGTGCCCACCGTCGGCACAAACCGCACCGCCACACTCAGCAGCAGGTAAACCACGCCAAGCGGCAACCACAGCTTCGGGTTGCCAAACACGGTCTTGAAGCCCCAGCCGATCGCCTCCAAAATGTTCAGCTTGCCAGTGCCCTTCACATGCGACCAGCCGTTATTCGCCGGGTCGTTAATCGGGTGCGGGCTCACACCATCACCCGGAATATTGTCCGTCAACTGCTGCCCATGGAACCGCAACGCCGTGCTGCCCGCCATCGACGCCGCCGAATTGACCTCAAACGCGCTGTAGTCGCTGTAGCCGTTTTGGTAGTTGCCGGCTTGGTCGGCGTAGTTGCCGGCGTCGGCGGGGTCGGCGTAACTGTCGTAGCTCGGGTAACCCCCGTCGTTCTCCGGGTGGCTTCCTTGCGGATGCTGCGGATACGGCTCGAAGCCGTCATTGTTCGGAGTGGACATTGATGTGTTCCTTCATCGGATAGGTATCAGTTTTGCCCAGCCGAGTTTAACAACCCTGCGCGGTGGGACGCCGGGCCGGAACGTTGGCGCTGCCCGGGCCGCCTCCTGACAAACTTTGCAAAATCTGTCAGGAACGTTTTCTGACCTGCACGTTTACCGACGCCTGACAGATTCCGCCGTGATCTGTCAGCCGGACGGGGCGGTGGGGGCGGTGGGGCCGGGCCCGCTGGTCGGGGTGAGGCGGCGGGGCGCCCGGGGTGAGGCAGCCCGGGCATTTTGGGCATCACCGGCAAAATAGTTCCCGGGCGGGGAACTTTCTTCGTCCGGCGGGCTAAGAAAATTCACTACGCCCAGGACAGATCGGGCAGGGCACAAAAAAGTTCCCCGGTTCGACCGAATCCGGGGAACTTTTTTGGGAAGGGTATGAGAAAGGGTAGGGCAGCAGAACCCGAGCAGAACCCCTACTTGACCACGAGGTTGACCATGCGGCCCGGGATCGCGATCACCTTGACTACGGTCTTGCCGTCCACCAAGGCGGCGACGCGGTCGTCGGCAAGGGCGGCGGCTTCGAGGTCGTCCTTAGAGGCGTCGGTGGCCACGTCGATGCGGGCCTTGACTTTGCCGTTGATTTGGACGGGGACCTCGACGGTGTCGTCGGTAAGCCATTGCTCGGCGAACTCCGGGAACGGCTCGAACGTGATGGTCTCGGGGTGGCCGAGCAGGGACCAGAGTTCCTCGGCGATGTGCGGGGCCAGCGGCGAGACCATCTGTACCAGCGGCTCGACGGCGTCGCGAGGGGCGCCGGACGGGTAGGTCTTGGTCAGGTAGTTGACGTACTCGATGAGTTTCGCGGCGACGGTGTTGTCGCGAAGGTGGGCGTAGTCGTCGCGTACGCCGGCGATGGTGCGGTGGAGGGCTTTGAGGTCGTCTTCCGTCAACGAAGCGTCCACCACGGTGACCTCACCGGTGGCCTCATCCACGACCAGGCGCCACAGTCGCTGCAGGAAGCGCTGCGCGCCGACGACGTCCTTGGTTGCCCACGGGCGGGAGGTGTCGAGCGGGCCCATGGACATTTCGTAAACGCGCAGGGTGTCAGCGCCGTAGTCCTCGACAACCTCGTCGGGTGCGACAGAGTTCTTCAGGGACTTGCCCATCTTGCCGTACTCGCGGTTGACCTCTTCGCCCTGGTAGAAGAACTTGCCGTCCTTCTCCTCGACCTCGGCCGCGGGGACGTAAACGCCGCGGGAGTCGGTGTAGGCGTAGGCCTGGATGTAGCCCTGGTTGAACAGGCGGCGGTAGGGCTCCTTGGAGGTGACAAAGCCGAGGTCGTAAAGCACCTTGTGCCAGAAGCGCGCGTACAGCAGGTGCAGCACGGCGTGTTCGACGCCGCCGACGTACAGGTCAACGCCGCCTGGGTCGTTGGCGCCGTGCTCGTCGGGGCGCGGGCCGGTCCAGTAGCGCTCGTTCTCGATATCCACCAGCGCATCCGTGTTGGTCGGGTCGATGTAGCGCAGTTGGTACCAGGAGGAGCCGGCCCATTGTGGCATGACGTTGGTGTCGCGCCAGTACTTCTGCTTGCCGTGGCCGAGGTCCAGTTCGACTTCGACCCAGTCGGTGGCCTTGGCCAACGGCGGGGCGGGTTCGGAGTCGGCGTCTTCGGGGTCGAAGGCGACGGGGTTGTAGTCCTCTACCTGCGGCAATTCGACCGGCAGCATGTCTTCCGGCAGGCCGTGCGCCTGGCCGTTTTCGTCGTACACGATGGGGAATGGCTCGCCCCAGTAGCGCTGGCGAGCAAACAGCCAGTCGCGTAGTTTGTACTGGATTTTCTCCTGGCCCGCTCCTTCGTCGCGGAGCCACGAGATGGCTTTATCAATGGCCTCTACCTTACCCATACCGTTGAGGTCCAGGCCGGATTCGTTGGCGGAGTTGATGTGGGTGGCGTCGCCGGTGAAGGCGGCTTCGGAGACGTCGCCGTCGAGAACAGGCGTAATCGGCAGGCCGAAGACGGTGGCGAACTCGTAGTCGCGCTCGTCGTGGGCCGGGACCGCCATGATGGCGCCGGTGCCGTAGCCGGTGAGCACGTAGTCGGCGATGAAGATCGGGACCTGCTCGCCGTTGACCGGGTTGACCGCGTAGGTGCCCAGAAACACGCCGGTCTTTTCCTTGTTTTCCTGGCGTTCCACATCAGACTTGGCGGCGATGGAGCGCAGGTACGCGTCGACGGCTTCGCGCGGGGTGGCTTCGCCGTTGGTCCAGCGGGTGTCGACGTCGGTGGGGTAGGAGTCGGCCACGAGGTCGTCGACAAACGAATGCTCGGGCGCGAGCACCACGTAGGACGCGCCGAACAGGGTGTCGGGGCGGGTGGTGAAGACGGTGATGTCGCCGGCGGGCGATTCGAACACGACCTCTGCGCCGCGGGAGCGGCCGATCCAGTTGCGCTGCATGCTCTTGACCTTTTCCGGCCATTCGAGCAGGTCAAGGTCGTCGAGCAGACGGTCGGAGTAGTCCGTGATGCGCATCATCCACTGGCGCAGGCGCTTACGGAAGACCGGGTAGTTGCCGCGCTCGGAACGGCCCTCGGCGGTGACTTCCTCATTCGCCAGCACGGTGCCCAGGCCCGGGCACCAGTTGACCATGGAGTCGGAGAGGTAGACGAGGCGGAACTCGTCGATAGCCTTGTGCTTCTCCTCGGTGGTCAGGTCGCGGAAGTTGCGGCCGTCCTTGGTCTGGCGAGCGCCGGACATGAGGTCGCGCACGAGGTCCTCGATCGGGCGGGCCTTCTGCTGCTCCTCGTCGAACCAGGCGTTGTAGATCTGCAGGAAGATCCACTGCGTCCAGCGATAAAACTCCGGGTCCGTGGTGGCAACGGAGCGGCGCGGGTCGTGGCCCAGGCCCAGCATGGCCAGCTGGCGGCGCATGTTGGCAATGTTCGCCTCAGTGGTCGTGCGCGGGTGGGTACCGGTCTGGATGGCGTACTGCTCTGCCGGCAGACCAAACGCGTCATAACCCAGTGTGTGCAGCACGTTCTTGCCCAGCATGCGGTTGTAGCGCGCGTACACATCCGTGGCAATGTAACTCAGCGGGTGGCCGACGTGCAGCCCCGCACCCGATGGGTAGGGGAACATGTCCTGAACGTTGAGTTTGTCCTTGGGCAGTTCGACCTGGTCTTGCGGAGCAAGGTCTCCAACCGGGTTGGGTGCGTAAAACGTCTGGTTGTCGCGCCAGTACGCCTGCCACTTCTTCTCGATCTCATTGGCCAGCTCGGCCGTATAGCGGTGCGGGGTCGCCTCAGTCATGGTTATGCAGTGTAGTGAACAGGCATTGCTTATCTGCGACCTCCGCCCCGAACGCCATTTCCCCAGGGAATTGTTTTCTGGTCCGTTTTTAGGATTTGAAAGATATAGAAAAGATATAGCGGGCGTTTGGACGAGCCGTTTTGCCAGTTGCCGCAGGTCAGCGAATTGTTTCGATATCTTTCACTATCTTTCGGAATTGTTTTCTGCGCGGATTTACGCGCGAATCCAGCGGGTGCCGCGGCCACGAGGGGGACCTTCCGGATCGATCTTTGCCCTACCGAGGCTTCGAAGGTGCCGCAGGATTCTGCCCGCCTCTGCAACGCTGACGCCAGTTTGATCGGCGATGTCGGCGGACCGGAGGGTTTCGCCGTCGAGAAGCTTTGCTTCGATCCATTCCTGAATACTTACCGTTGCCAGTTCGCCAGCCTGGCCCAAGTTGAGAAGTTTCCGAGCCTCGCCGCTGAGTGTCCATTCGTTTGCGTCGGCTACGGAATCGAGGAGGCCGCGGTCCACGAGGTCGTCCATGAGCTCCCTGACCTCAAGCGATGTGAGCTGGGTTTTCTGCACTGCGGTCGTTGCCGTGATGAGTGCTGCGGAGTTGAGGTGCCACAACACAATCAAGGACGCCACACTATCGACGACAACCTCCCCGTAACGCTTCGACAGCCGCCTCAGCCCCTTGATGAAGTCCACGTCCGGTTTTTGTGCAGCCAGAATCACTTGGACGTTCACATCGGTTGCGATAACCTCCGGCTCACTGCGTCCGGTTCGGAGCATGGTCGCCCACATACGGTCAAAACCACGAGAGCTTTCTTCCGCCAACCCCAGCGTGCGCATTGCCGCCATCAGCCGGTTGTTCCGCGGAACCGAGGACGTAGATAGGAGTTTGTCCCGGGTCACACCTGGCGGGAGTGGGCCAGGGGAGGTGACTTTAAGCGTTCGATTGGATTGCTCGACAACCACCGGGCCGGGCAGTCGCCAGTCGCGGTGAATGAATGCATTCGCAACAACTTCATCAACGGCCTGCTCGGGAAAACGGCTGATGGCAACCTCTTCGCCGTCGTCAAACTGGACCCGTTCAATCTCAGTGTCACCGTTTTCGGTGATCAGTCGGCGAAGGCGGGGCAGTGCCAGCAGGACCGGGTCTGAAATCAACGTCGCCCGGGGTTCCTCACCCGGCAACGTCCGCCAAAGGTGGCGCACAACCACGTCCGTTGGCCCTGGACTGGCCAGGAGAATTTCGCCGGCACGTTTAAGTTTGCCGTCGTCACGCAAAAGCCCAAGTTCCCGCAACAGTCCCGTTGTGGTCTGAGGGACGGCAGCATCGAGGCCGCGTGTCCTGCGGTGTTGGCGGAGCATCCTGCGTGCCTCGTCAACTACCGCTAACGGCAAGTCGTCTATCGAGATATCGGCTGGTCCGTTTGAGTAGTCCGGGTTGCGACGTGCCGCGTCGATAGCGCGTCGCTCCTCTTCCGTGATCTCCTTGCAGGAAAATTGGCCGTCTGCGGTGCGCTTCTTCGCGGCGCCGTCGCTACGCGTGTACAACGCCCGCGCTTCAGGGACGTGAATAACAACGAGCCTTGCGCCCCACGCATCCAACGTCGTGACCTGGACGTTCATGTTGGGATTGGTCTTGACGAAGATCCGGTGAGTGATCTTTTCTTCATCCAGTTTGGTACCCGTAAACGCTTCCCTCCCGGGAACCTTGTCGGTGACACCCACCACGATGTACCCCATGGCTGCTTCCCCGTTCGCCATGCAGACGGCCTCATCCACCAACTTGTCGACGAACCGTTCCCTCTCCGCCTGTCCTCCCCCTCGAGCAGCGGGGTCCTCCTTGAACTCCAAGATGAGCGACTCCTGCGAGTCCGCCGTTGCCCCGTCATTGATCGCCTAAAGCGCATCACGCACGTTTGGGAGAAGATCATCCCAGGCAGATTCTGTAACCATGGTGCGATTGTACATTTCCCCAGGGAATTGTTTTCGGGGCCGTTTTTGGGATTTGAAAGATATAGAAAAGATATAGCG
>NZ_KV787950.1:52884-82625 GCF_001807155.1 Corynebacterium sp. HMSC05C01
TTTGAAAGATATAGAAAAGATATAGCGGGCTTGCGGGCAGGCATCTACAGACGTTTCCCCAGGTCAGAGAATTGTTCCGATATCTTTCTATATCTTTCGGAATTGTTTCCTGCGCATTTATTCGCCCCAAAATGTCCCTACATTACAAATTAATAACGACAACTGGCTATATTGATAGCTGTTCATAACTCCCCTCTAAGACTTGGAGCTCCCGTGAAGAAGATCGCCGCAGCCACCCTGGCAGCAACCATGACCCTTTCCCTCGGCGCTGTTCAGGCCAACGCCGCAACCAACGAGATGCGCGGCACGGGCGACGACCGCGTCTGCGTTCTGACCCTCGATGGCCAGAAGAACAAGATCGAGGTCGCACCGGCCAAGGTTGACGAAAAGGTCAAGGACATCCTCCCGGACAACAAGAACGGCCTGGTGCGCACCAGCGCTGACCTCGGCCAGGCTTTCGGCTCCTCCGACCAGGAGCTCATCAACGGCGCCAACAACCTCGAGGCCATCGACGCCTGCAAGAAGGGCGTGGACTACAAGACCGCCGATATGACCGCGGGCAAGAAGGCTGCCATCATCGGCTCCACCGTGCTCGCTGTGATCTTGGCAATCGCTGGTCTGGCATCGCCGTTCGTCGGCCCGATGATCCAGCAGTTCCTCCCGCGCTAATCTTTGCGACGACACCAAGCGGCCGTTCCTCACCGAACGGCCGCTTTTTCGTTGCCCGGCGCCGATAGTTGGTGGGCCCCCAGTTGTCCGCAATGCGGAGTCCGCAACGCTCGCGGCACCTGCAATGCCTGCAGTGCCCCGAACAGGGGTGACGAAATTCCCTTTCGGCGACCGTAATTGTCACCCGCCATACATGGGAATATCTTCATAAGTGGAACCTGTTTTTCCCCTGTCCAAGAATTGGAGTTTCCCTGTGAAGAAGATCGCCGCAGCCACCCTGGCAGCAACCATGGCCCTTTCCCTCGGCGCTGTTGACGCCAACGCTGCGTCCAACACGATGTCCAACCTCAACCACAATTGCCGCGTTGTCACCGCCATGGGCATCGATAACATCACTCCAGACACTGCCCAGGAGTACCTGAAGATGAATCCGGAGCTCGATGCAAAGGTTGTAGGCTCCGCAGACATGGCCGAGGCCTTCGGCTCCAGCGACTCCGCAACCATTGACGGCCGCGAGACCTTTAATGCATACAAGGCCTGCGCTAACCGGGAGAACTACCAGTCCCAATCGATGACCGACACCAAGAAGGCCCTGGTCATCACCGGCACCGTCATCTCCGCTCTGGTCCTGATCGGTGGCGTTCTCGCCCCGGTCGTCGGCCCGATGATCCAGCAATTCCTGCCGTTCTAATTTCGATATAGAACACCAAAGCCGCTCCGGCGAATACCGGAGCGGCGTTTTCGTTGGCCACGACCAATCGTTGGTACGGACCCAATTGTCCGCAATGCGGAGTCCGCAATGCCGCAACTAGCCTCGCGGGTATGCACCTTTTCACCATTGGATACAGCAAGAAGACCGCCGAAGAATTCTTTGACATTCTGCGTGACAACGACATCAAGCAGGTCGTCGATATCCGGCGCCACAACTCGAACCAGCTCGCGGGCTTTACTAAGCAGTCCGATCTGCCGTGGTTCCTCGACACCATCGCGGGCATCGGCTACACCCACGAACTCGCCCTCGCGCCCAGCGAGGACCTCATGCACGCCTACCGCAAGGAGGGCCTGCCGTTCGAGGAGTTCGCGAAGAAGTTGCGGGCAGAGTTCGACGAGCGCGCGATGCCGAAACTTGCCGACGCCTCCGTGCTCCTCTGCTCAGAACCCGACCCCGACGTCTGCCACCGTTCCGTGGCGGCGGACTACCTGGCCGAGCAGGACAGCGATGTCGAGGTCGTGCACCTTTAAGCGTCCGCTTGACGACGAACCCATGCCACCACCGGGTCCAACGCCGCAAAGGCCACCCAGTCGGTGTCTTTGCCGTACATATCCACGGTGTCCTGCTCGGAGGCGCTGAGGTTACCCTTGGCCTTCAGCGCGGTGACCAGCCCGCGCATCACCATCTTGTGCTTGAGCGACAGCCCTGAGTAGTTCATCCGGCCCGGCAGGTAGAAGCGGGTGACGGAGTCGGCACGTTTGCCGAGAAGACCTGCCGCCGGGTCGGTCTCGGGCGCTGCCGTAGACATGCACACGGTCACCAGCGCCACCGGCACGTCGGCCGGCAGCGACTTCACAAACTTCGCGCCGGCGTGCGACGGGCCGTGGATGGGGGAGAGGACCACCACCGGCCCGTCGATTGAAGGCGAGGTGGAGGGAATCGGCTGCGCGGTGTCGTCGAGAAGCGATGCGAGCTCCTCGGCGTACTCGCGGGTCGAGCCATAGACGGTGGAGTAATAGATCCGAACCATGACTCTTATTGTGTCACCTAACCGGCGAACATCTGCCAGATGGCGACGCCCATGATGATCACGCCGAGGACGAACACGAAGATCGTTTCGGGTTTGTTGGCAAAGCGGCGGAAGGCCTTGGCGTTGCGGAAGAGCAGCATGGGCACGATGTACACCAGGAAGGTGATGAATACGCCGCCGACGACGGAGATCAGGTCCAGGATGGACGGGTTGACCACGGCTGCGATGACGGTGGTGACGAACACGAAGACGTAGATGCCCCAGCGCATGGCCTTGGGGCTGACGCGGTCCGCGAACTTCGGGGCGACGGCGCGCACCAGGTAGGTGGTGCCTTCCTCCGCGCCCATGACGTGTCCGAAGTAGGAGGACGCGATGGCGCACAGGGCGACGATGGGGGAGAGCACCGCCAGGAACGGGGCGTGGGTTTCGTTGGCCAGGTAGGACAGGACGGGGATGTTCTGTTCGCGGGCGGCGTCCATGCCGTCGGCACCGAGTGCGAGGCTGCAGGACCAGACGAAGAACATGGTGAAGCCGACGAGCATGATCGCGGAGATGGCTTCGATCTTGGAGACGAGCTTTTCGGTGGCCTTCTCGTCGCCATCGAAACGCTTCTGCGCGTCGAGGGCCGCCTGGGAGATCGCCGGCATGTGGCTAAAGGAGAACACGAAGACCGGCAGGATCAGCAGCAGCGCCTGCCAGGTTGGGGTGTCGGACTGGTAGGAGCGGAAGCTGGCCAGGTCCCACTGGGGGATGAGGTAGATGGACACGGCCGCGAGCGCGATGATCAGCGGGTAGACCAGGATGTTGGCAAACGCCAGGGTCGCCTTCTTGCCCATGGCGTAGGCGCCGGTGAGCACACCCACGCACAGCGCCGCCAGGACCCAACGCGGCAGCTGCGGTCCGCCGAGTTGGTTGACCAGGAAGCTGTCCATCGTGTTGGTGATACTCACGCCGTAGATCAACACGATGGGGTAGATGGACAGCCAGTACATCAGGCCCGTCATCAGGCCACGGGTGCGGCCGGACAGGGCGGTAACCACCTGCAGGACGTCGAGGCCCTTCACCGGGGAGGCCGACACGATGCGCGAGTAGGTGCGGTGCGACATGAACACCATCGGCAGCGCCAGCAGCGAGATGAAGATGAGGGGGAGGATGCCGAACGATCCGGCGTCGATAGGCAGGAACAGAATGCCCGCACCGACTGCGGTACCGAACAGGGTGATCGCCCAGGACAGGGTGCTGCCGTCGGGCGCGTCAGCGGCACGTTCGGCCTTGATTTGCCGCATGTCCGCATCTGTCAGATGGTCTAAGTTAAATTCACGCGCTGGTGTGGTCAATGTCGCCTTCCTCGCTAGGGGGTGTCATACGCCACACGGATCATAGACCACGCCCTTGCTTATCGACGAAAACGCCCGCGGCCCCAAACCTCGGGGACGCGGGCGTACATGCCGTTTACCGCTTATGCACGGGGGAGGACTGCCAGCGGGGACACGTCGATGTGCGTGGCAAGGCCACGGTCCTCATCGCGGAACCACGCGCGAATCTGGTCGAACAGGTTCATCATGCGGGTTCACCTCCTTTCAAAGCGTGAAGGTTGTTCACCTTCCGTTCATCTTGAGGCAACCCTAGGCCGGGCCAAATAGTTTGTCAACACCAACGATTGGCCCGTGCGAATAATCCCTGCATACGCACTAAAAATTAATGTGACGCATGTGACTAGAGGAACGGATACGGGTCCCATCCGGTGAAGTACTCAATGCGCTCGCGAGCGATCAACAGAATCGCTGCCACCACCGCCACCAGCACCACAGCCAGGAACACCCAGCCGATCACCCGGCGCGCACCCACGGGTGCCGTGCCGTCCTCCTCAGGCGACAGGAAGTGGATGCTCAACGAGAACAACGCCGGCAGGCCAGCGCCGAGCAGCAAGCCGGTGCCGAGCACCATCAACAGAGACTTCAGAATTTCAAGCATGACCTATACCTCTTTACTGGTGGTCCAGGCCGCGGGTCGTATCCACGATATGGGCGGGTTCGCCGCGGTGGGGGGTGGTGGGTTCGTCGATAAGCGAGTCGCTCTCCCAGTCATCGTTGACATTGTCGCGGTGCACCGGCTCGCGCTGCGCCACGATGAACATGTAACCGCCGCAGATCACAAGCACCACTGCCAACATGATGCCGCCCCACACGAGGTCGCCACCAAGATCCGAGACCCAACGGGCCGCCCACCAGGTGACAAACGCGACGAACGCGGCGATCGGCAGAGTGGTGATCCACGCGATGGCCATGCGGCCGGCAACGCCCCAGCGCACCTCGCCCTTCGGGCCCGTCAGGCCGGAGCCCATGATGGAACCGGTGGCGACGTGGGTCGTCGACAAGGCCATGCCCAAGTGCGACGACGTCAGAATGATCGCCGCCGACGATGTCTCCGCAGCCATACCCTGCGGCGGGTGAATCTCCACCAGACCCTTGCCCAGGGTGCGGATCACGCGGAAACCACCCGAGTAGGTGCCAATCGCGATCGCAAGCGCACAGGACGCCTGGATCCAAAACGGCATCGTGTGATCCGAATCAAACTGACCCGCGGCCACCATGGCCAGGAAGATCACACCCATCGTCTTCTGAGCATCCGACGTACCGTGCGCCAACGCCACCAGCGACGCCGTGCCAATCTGGCCCCAACGGAAGTAATTGTCGCGGTGCTCCTTCTCCGCATTCGACGTCAGGCGGTACACCAGCCAGGTGCCAATCATTGCGACGAGACCAGCCACGAACGGCGCAAACAACGCCGGCAGGATGATCTTGTGCAGCACGCCGCCCCATACAACGCCCTGCCAGCCAATCGCCGCGATCGCCGCGCCAATCAGACCGCCGAACAGCGCGTGTGACGACGACGACGGGATGCCGTACAGCCACGTAAACAAATTCCACAGAATGGCGCCCGTCAGGCCCGCGAACACGACCAGCAGGAGCCGCTCCGACTCAACCGTGTCGCTGAGGTCAAACACGTCTAGCTTCACAATGCCGTTGGCCACGGTCTTGGCCACCGCTACCGACAAGAACGCGCCGATGAGGTTCAAAATGCCAGCCAACGCCACAGCCGTCTTCGGCTTCAACGCGCCAGTAGCAATCGACGTCGCCATCGCATTCGCGGTGTCATGGAAGCCGTTCGTGAAATCAAAAAACAGCGCCACAACAATAATTAGGACGAGGAGGATAGTGATGCTCACATCCTGGCATTATGCGCCCTAATTAGCACTTAAGAAACTCACGGTCGCGCCATTAACCTCCCGTTTACCAAGCCCTTTGGTGCTACTTTGCTTTACCTGGGGGTTTCCGGCCTACGGCACCTAGCGTTCACCTTCTGGGGGTAGTTAGCCAGCCACGATGTTCCACACAGTGACACCCATGATCACCAACCCCACCACGAGCACAAAGATCGTGTCCGGGCGACGCGCGTAGTGCTTAAACGCCACCGCCTTATGGAACAGCAACACCGGCATGATGTAGACCAAGAACGCAACGAAAATGCCGCCGACCACCGAAATCATGTCCAGAATCGACGGGTTCGCCACCGCCACCAACACCGCGGTGACAAAGACGAAGATGTTGACGGACCAGCGCAGGGTGGTCGTCGATACGCGAGACGCAAAGCCCGGCGCGACCACGCGCACGAGATAACCGGTGCCCTCCTCCGTCCCCAAGAGGTGACCGAAGTACGACGTGACAATCGCAGCGATAGCGATAATCGGGCTCATCCACGCCATAAACGGCGTATCCGTCTCATTGGCCAAATACGACAACACCGGCACGTTCTGCTCGCGCGCCGCATCCATACCTTCCGCGCCAAGCGACAGCGCGCACGACCACACGAAAAACATGGTGAACGCCACCAGCATCAGCGCGGTGACCAACTCCACCTTGGACACCTCACGCTCGACGGCCTCCACATCACCGTCCTTCTTCTTCTGCACATCCAACGCGAACTGGCTCAACGCCGCCATGTGGCTGAACGAAAACACCAACACCGGCAGAATCAGCAGCAGGCCCTGCCACACCGGAACATCCGACTCGTAGCCACGGAAACTGGCAAAGTCCCACCGCGGAATGAGATACAACGACACCGCCGCAAGCGCAATGATCAGCGGATACACCAGTGCATTCGCGATCCACAGCGTGATTTTCTTGCCCAACGCGTAGGCACCCGTCATGATGCCCACCGACACCGTGGCCAGCACCCACCGGTCCACCTGCGCGCCACCCAACTGATTGACGATGAAACTGTCCAGCGTGTTCGTAATCGAAATGCCGTAAATCAACACCGTGGGATAAATCCCCAACCAATACAGCACCGCCGACGCAAACCCCCGCTTGCGGCCCGTCAGCGCCGTGATCACCTGCAGCACATCCAGGCCCTTCACCGGCGACGCCGCCACAATGCGCGCATACGTCCGATGCGAGAAAAACACCATCGGAGCAATCAGCAGCGTAGCGACGACCAACGGCCAGAACCCGAAACTACCCGCATTAATCGGCAGAAACAGGATGCCCGCACCCACGCCCGTGCCGAAAAGCGTGATCACCCAACGCATAAACGAACCGTCGGGCTCGTCACCCTCGCGGTGCTCCTTGATCTGGTCAATGTCCGCGTCGGTGAGGTTCTCCGCGTCGAACTCGTCACGCGCGAGCTCCAGGTGTTCATCGCTGTACTGCTCCGGCAGCTCCGGTTTTGTCATAAAGAATTACGGTACAGACGCCTCCGGCACGCTGCGTGTTTTTGTGCGGTGGGGTTGTCGGTGGTTCGTGCGGAACGCCAAGGTGAGTCGGGGGCGTTACGTTCATATGCAGGGCTCGATATGCGTAAGTGCCGGTCAGAGCGTTTTCCGAAATTTCAGCCGATTTTCCCAGAAACGCCGTGACCAGGGGTTACGCATATCGAGACCTGCATATGAAGCCTGGAGGGGCAGCGCGCAGACTGGTAGCCAAGCCACCGCAAACGTCACCGCACGCTAGGTGCAGCACCCGGACCGATGGGGCCAGACCCGCCTAGTACAACTTGTTGGTTCCGCCATCAACCATGAGGGTTTGTCCGGTGACGTAACGGGCGTCGCGCGACCCCTCGATGTCGATACCTCGATTTCGATAGTTCCTGGTCAGCGCGTTTTACACGTTTTCGCCCCTTCCGACGCCGAAACCCCTTGACCTGGGACTATTGCCATCGAGCTATCGACATCAACAATTCAGAGGGCAACCACCAAGGTTCTGGCCCCCTCGCCACCGCGCAGACCGGTACGCTCGGCCCCATGACTCAGTCAACCCGCAGCGCATCGCTTCACGACGACACCACCACCGACCGCCTCACCCAATCCGCCATCGCCGGCGCCCTGATCGCGGTACCCGACTACGTCCGTTCCACCCCAGGACGCATCTTCGCGTGGACGGCGATCCTCGGCGCGTACGCGACGGCGGTGGCGAAGTTCGACACCGTCTACGAAGACACCGACCACGACGTCACCGCCAAGGTGGAGGAGAAGCCCGACACCACGAACCCGAAGGTCACGTGGGGGTTGTTCGCCGGGGGGATCGTGCTGAATGCGCTGGGCCTGCGCCTGCACGTTGTCGTCCAGACGAAACTCGCCCGCGCACTGGAGCGCCGCGGGGTGAAGAAGCCGCACACGTTGCTCGGCGCCGCGTTTGCAGCGGTGATGTTCGCGGTGCTCGAGGCCGCCGCACGGGTCAGCCTGCGCTAGCGCTGCCTATCGACGAACGCTCGCCCCACCAATAGCTCCCTCACCGGCTCCTTCTCACCGAAGACGTAGAAC
This sequence comes from Corynebacterium sp. HMSC05C01, assembly GCF_001807155.1. Classification (NCBI taxonomy): domain Bacteria; kingdom Bacillati; phylum Actinomycetota; class Actinomycetes; order Mycobacteriales; family Corynebacteriaceae; genus Corynebacterium; species Corynebacterium sp. HMSC05C01. The sequence continues at coordinate 61,117 of NZ_KV787950.1, forward strand.
CGGGCGAGGAAATCGTTGAAGTGCTCGGCGACTGACGGGTCCTTCTCATCGAAGGGGACCGTAAGGAGCAGGCTCGACCCCTCGCCGATGAGGTAACTGTTCGCGGCGAAGATAGCGGTGCGCTTGTTGCCGTCTTCGAACGGTTGCGCGCGGGCAATCTCGAGAAACAGGTCGACCGCTGCGTCTTTGCTGGTGTCGCTATTGAGCGTCTCGGTGATCAGGACGTCCAACGCCTGCTCCGACACCGCCGGCGGCTCGTGGCGACCGTAGCGGGTGCGCACGCCGATGCCCTGGTCGTCGGTACGCAAACTGCCCGGGTTGAGCGCGGCGCTTCGCGTCAGTGTGGCGTTGATGCGCCGCAGGTAGGCGGCACTGATCGGGGTACCGGTGTTGCTGAGGATGAACTCGCCGGCTGCCTTGAGATCCTCGAGCAGGGCGAGGTCACCGCGGCCGCGCACGCCGGTGGTGTCACCGGTTTCGAGGAAACGACCCGTGGCGGGCCTGCTAGTGGAGAGGTTGTCGAAGACGACACCCGCGGTGAAGATGACCTCGAGAAGTTGGCCGACGTTCATGGGGCCTCCCGGTTCCGGCGGTTGGGGTTGATGGGATCGAGTGTAGGGGGCGGTTAGTTACTGAGCGCGCCGCAAGTCCGACACTTCGCGGTGGCGGGCTCGCTCTCGAATGTTCGCAAGCCGCTCCTGCGCAACAGAGTCATGGGACTGCCTCCAACGCAGGTACGTGTCCTGCAGGTTCAGCCACAGCTCTGCCGAAGTTCCCAGCGCCGCCCCGACGAGGGCTGCTGATTCTCTCGTGAGCTCGTGTTGCCCTGAAATCAACGCTTCCACAAACGTCGTTGGCTGGGCCAGGATTTCTGCAAAGTCTTCTTTGCTCCAGCCACGCGCTTCCAATTCTTCGGCCAGGTAGTCTCCGACCGGAAAGGCTTCGGCCAGTGGTTGAGTAGTCATCGTTCACCTCCCATTAGTGGTAGTCGACCATCTCGATCACAACTACGATGCGTCTATCTTCATCTGTCTCAAACCGAATGACAAGGCGAAATTGCCTGTTTAATCGAATCGATGAGGTACCGACTCGATCGCCTCGAAGTTGCTCGAGTCTTAAGGACTTCAGCGCTCGCAAATCTCTTTCGTCACTGACATTTGCAAGTACCTGAATCTTGCGACGAAAGGCTCGCACCAGCTCGGGAGACCAACGCTTTGGCTGGAACGTGGAATCTTCGGCAAGGCGTTTAAGGATCTTGTCTTCGAAACGAATTCTCACGCAGACCATGACTCCGTCTGGTGAAAACACCGGCCGTTTGAGAACTTGCCTAAATTACGCGTTGGCCCGCTTGCCCACCCTTTTCTCCCCATGAGAAGAAGTGTAGAGAGCGATCTACGGTCTGCATAGCCTCTGACTGCTCATTTGAGTGAACACTTCCCCGCGGAAAACCGCACCAAACGAATAAAGTGCTAAACAAGCAGCGCTTGGGGGTTCACACGCAAGACGCGCCGATGCTGGCGACCTCGCTCGACTGGAGGAACCGACCTGTCGCGAGCCAGCTGGTGGACAGATTGTCGAACACGACACCCGCGGTGAAGATGACGTCGCGGAGCTGCGTGACGTTCATGGGCACCTTCCGGGACAGCGGCGAAGACGGACAGCACCGAGTGTAGGGGGCGGATGCGAGGGGTCAGTTACTCCTCGTCTGGCAGTGGCTCACCGTATCCGGTGAGAAGGCAGAGTTTCGAAAGGTTGTTGTAGATCTCGATACGTTCCGCCTTGAACTTCCAGCACAACGTGCCGAATAGGTCGCCAGGGTTCACGCCTTCTTTGCTTTTGGCCACGAACAGGTGGGCAAGACGGTTGGCGAACTCTTGGTCGTGCCCCTCCACGGTTGCTCCGCCGCCCGCTGTTCTGCGGTCGGAGTAGATAACGTTCCATCCACCGTTGGGCGACTCGATAACCGCAACCTCACCAGCCCCCGAGACAAGACCATATGGAAGATAACCAGCCATTGCTACTCCTCGTGACGCTGACCCGTAATCATCTCGTCCCGCGCAGCTACGTCTAGTAGACCTTGTTGGTTCCGCCATCCACCATGAGTGTTTGGCCGGTGATGTAGCGGGCGTCGCGGCTAAGCAAGAATGCGACGACCGGGGCGACGTCTGTCTCTGGGTCGCCGAAACGACCGAGCGGGATGCGCTGCAGAGACTGCTGGTAGAGCTCCGGGAATGCCTCGGACCACTTCTGCACGCCCTCGGTTAGCGCCATCGGACCGACGACGTTGACGCGGATGTCGTCCTTCGCCCACTCGTTGGCCACCACGCGTGACAGGCCACGGATCGCTTCCTTGGCCGACGCGTACGCCGCCTGGGTTGGCTGGCCGATGATGCCGGCGCCGGAGGCGAAGTTCACGATCGCGCCACCGTTGTCTTTGAGGTGCGGATAGGCAGCAAGCATGAAGTTCTTGGTGGCCTCGAAGCCGGTGCCGAAGGACAGGTCCCAGTCCTCCTGTTCCAAATCCGTGAACGGCTTCTGGTGCGACGCGTGGGCGTTGTTGACCACGCCGGTGAGCTTGCCGAACTTCTCCACCGCAAGCTCCATGGCCTTCTTTGAGGTCTCCGGTTTGCTCACGTCGCCGTTGAGGAAGACAACATTGTCGCCGAGGTCGTTCTCGAGGGTGGCGCCGGAGGCGTCGTTAATGTCGACGGCCACTACCTTGGCGCCGCGTGCGACGAGTGTGCGCGAGATTGCCCCGCCGATACCTGCTGCGCCGCCGGTGACCACGGCGACCTGACCCTGCAACTGCGTGTTCATATCCTGTGTACTCATAAACCCGAGTGTAGGGGCGGATTGGCGAGGTTACCCGTGCCTCCACGCAAGAAATGTGTCTTGCAGATTGAGCCACAGCTCTGCCGAGGTACCACGTGCTGCTCCGACCAGCTCAGCGGATTCCCGCGTAAGCTCCCGCTCGCCCGAGATGATCTCTTTAACAAAGCGCGTCGGCCGTCCCATGATCGCGGCGAAATCTGCTTCGCTCCAACCACGTTCTTCTAATTCCTCCGCGAGGAAATCTCCCACTGGGAACGCTTCTGCCAAAGGTTGAGTAACCATTGTTCACCTCCGTCAGTGGACCATCGGAGGACCGTCAGTGGACCTCCAGTGGCCACTGACGATACCGCCGCTACGCGGGCCGCATCCCCCAACTGCTGAACCGGTGCCGGTCTACCGCCTCCTCCACGGCATACACCATGTCCCGAAGGGCACCGTACCCCGCGAGCTTCGCCTCCAGGTCCACGATCAATTGCAGGCCATCGACCCACATCTCCATAACCACGCGCGGTTCCGCCGTCCCCGGCGCGAACAGCGGCAGCGGGAAGTACGCTGAGCCGGAGTCTTTACCGATTTCACTGCCATCCACCTCGCTGCATTTGTAGTTCAGGCCCATCTCTGCCAGGCCGTCACCAGCCAATTCAGCGCTAGGTTCTGGGAACTCAACCTCTCGGATTTCCACCCGCATCGCGCGATCCGCCTCGTCCGCATAGGAGAGAGGTTGCGGCAACACGCGTGAGATGGTGTCGCAAATCGGCCCCATCATGTCCAGACGTCCGGCGTCGTCGCATTCCCGCGCGGAGATCGCGAGCCCGTATACGCCCGCAAACCGCAGTTCGTGCGCGAGTGCCTCCCCGCTGATCTCCACCATCAACCTGGCCGCCGAACCCGCTGATTCGACGGTTGTCGCCTGCCGCATCAGCAGCAGCAGCGGCAAGCCAGCCATCAAAACGATGCCTGCGAGGTGCTCAGCCACCTCACCTGCTTCCGGCTGCTTCATACTGACCGTCCGACGCTTTCTGGCCGCCCGATTCAGTCCGGCAACAACCGCGTGCCCAAGCTCCCGCCCGGAACCGTCAATCTCACCGAATCGGTTCGCAACAATTATCCGGCCCCCAACGTGCGTTCCCGCCGCTTTGGCCCCAATTTTCCAAGTTTTCATCCCCACGCCCGGCAGCCTACGTCGCACCCCGCGCGAGCACAGCCCCTCACGTGCTCATTTCAGTGGACATCCGCCTACCGACGCACCAAAGGTTTTCTCACTACAAACAGTTGGTGAACACCCAATTGTCCGCAATGCGGAGTTGTTAGAGCCAGTCTGCGCCCTTGTCATCGAGATCGACCATGGCGGCCCACCACAGTCATATGCAGGTAGCTCATCCGCAGCATTTGACCCCGCCGATTCCTCAGACCGCCTCAGTGTCTGACGGAGGTCGTTCTTTTCAGCCGCTAACTTGGCTGCCTCGAGAATGTCCGAGAAGAGATTGATGGAGGTGCTCATGCCGAAGATACCATTAAGCGTCAACGCTTCAGGCAATAGCTCCATGCCCGGCAGTTTCAAAACTTGGCGGCCTCAAACAGTTGGTGCGTACCTACTTGTCCGCAATGTGGAGTCCGCAAGGGGCGACGCTCAAAATCGCCCCAGCTCGTCAGCTCTATGCACGACGGGTTCAAGGTCGTACCCGAGCACGGCAAGAACGTCGATCACCTTGCCGATCTCCGCCGTCGGCTTACCGTGCTCCAGCTCCCGAAGGAACCGGTCCGACACGTCGGCAAGCTCGGCGACCTCCAGTTGGGTCAGCCTCCGCTCCTTACGCTGGGCGCGCACAAAGCTACCGAGTGCCTCTATGTCCACGTGTCACGTCTCCTCGCTGACCGTATGCTGTTACGGAACGTTCGCACCGAATCTGTTCCTATAGGCCGTGAGGTTAGCGCAAAACAGCGCATTTCGGTGTGTTCGCTCCGACTTGGAGGCAAGCGCCCTCAATTTCAGATCGGCACGTTCGTTTCGCCGAGGGCAAGCTCGCAGGGTGGCCTCGGCCGCATACACGCAGCGATCTGCCTATCTACGCACCGGCTTAGCCCAGCGGCGCGTAGCCAAAGTCACCGCGCTGCACCTGACTGCGGGCATTCGGGTCGAAGGTTGCGCACAGGGCTGCCGCCACGTAGCGCACACCGCCTGCCGGCGAAGAGGAGCCGACGCGCTCGGCGCAGTTCTCCAGGGCTGGCAGGCCGATACTCTCCCCGGGCGAAGTCATGGAGAAGAAAGACGCGGCCATCATGGTGTTGCCATCGGCGCGCACGTATTCCGAAGAGCCCTTAATAGCTTGCCAAGCAATCGCCCCGACGGGATCGGTGCGGAACTGGTCCCGCTCAGTTGGGGTCAGCTCGGCGTTAGCAGCAGGCGCGGACAGTGTTGTGATGAGTAGTGCTGCTGTTGCAGCAAGGAGAGGAAGCTTTTTCATAGGAACACTCTATCTCCCGCGCCACAGTTTTCCTCGGCATTGCCGACCCCGGCTTAACTGATGGCGCTGCGCAACTGTCGAATCTCGGCAGGCCCCACACGGCGCAATGCGGAGTCCGCAAGGGTTGACCCATCGGCGACCTCCGTCACCTCAATCTGAGTCAGCTTGATTTTCGGATTACTCTCAACCACATGGGTTCCCCGAAAACGCTGCAGCTTTTCATGATGGACGGCACTGCCACCGGGCCGATCAAGGCCTCGATTAGAAATTGGGTCGGCCGGGTCTATTCAATCCCGCGCACCGAACTCAATTCGGAAGAGCTCCGAGGGCGTCCGGAGCTGAACCACCCCGCGGTGTATTTCCTGGTTGGCACGAACCCGGAGACGGACAAGCCGCGGATCTACATCGGCCAAACCGCGCCCCGCCAGAACGGCGTCGCATTCGCTAGGGCCGCCGAGCATTCACGCAGCGCGGACAAAGACTTTTTCAACCGCATCATCTACGTGGTTGTGGTGGATGACTCCTGGGGCGCCACCGAAATCACCTTCCTGGAAAACGCGTTCCACCAGCGCGCTATTAAGGCGGACCGTTACGAGGTTGCCAACGGCAACACCCCGTCCGCTGGCAGTGTCAGCGAAGAGACCCAAGCAGAGCTGGACGAGTTCATCGAGAACACCAACCTCATCATCAGCGCTCTAGGCGTTTCCGCTTTCCAGCCGAAGGCAACTTCGTCGAAGTCTCGCACCTCGACCAACACGGCTTCAGCTTCGGCGCGCCCGAGCGACGACGAAGAACCGGTCTTCGAGCTCACCGTTCTCAGCCAAGGTGTTCAAGGCTTGGGCCAGCGCACCACTTCCGGTTTCCTCGTCCTCGAGGGATCCACGTTGCGGCCGGAGCTGCGTCCCAGCGCCCCGCGAGGGGTCCACGCTACCCGGGAGCGCTACGCGGACCAGATCCAGGACAACACGCTGACCTCAGACTTGGAGTTCACCAGCCCGTCCGCCGCAGCGGCGTTCCTGGTGGGCGGTGCAGCAAACGGCAGAACGATGTGGCACCTGCAGGATGAACCGTCCACAACGCTCGCAGCCTGGGAAGACCGTGAGGGCGACGAAGCCGACCAGCAGGCAGTAAGTGAGGTTGAGTAATTAAGCGACCACTTGCTGAATCCTGCGTGCTCCAAGGCCTCATTTTGGTAGCTCTGGTGGCGCAACCGGAAACGGCCTTAAAGCCTCGTAGACGTAGCAATCCCACCGAGCGCCCGTAGGAACTTTTACGCCGCCTGTTTCTCTAAAGGCAATCACTGTTCGACCTTCTTGTTCGATATCTCTGTCAAACAGTTCTTGGAATGCTGGTGCCTGGCGGGCCGTCTCTATAGAGAGCCTCTTCGCAACTGAACCGGCCTCGTGAACGAGATATGCTCCGCATGGTCTGCCGTCTTCGTATACAAGGTGAGCAGCACTCTCCTCCGCGCGAACAGGTGCTCCAAACAAGTCCGGGAATTTCCTGAACGTCGTCAAGTAATCGCTCCACCTCCGAAACCGCTTCATTCGGTCACTAGCGCTCTGCAAAGACGGCTCAAGACTATGGAATTGTTCCCATTTTCCTCGGTTTTTGAGCCCCTGTTCGCCGAGAAAGGCCAACGTTGTTCGTGGGAATCGTTCTCGGGCTTCGAACAACCTGTTCGCAAAAAATTCATTCAATGCCTCAACCGCAGTTTGAGCATTCCGGATCATGCTTGCATCGACAGCAGCCCCTCCGTGAATGACACCGTTACGAATAGTGGCTACATACCGGTACCAGTTGGAAACCGCATTTTCCTCTCGCAACTTCTCTTTTCGCCACGATTGTCCGGTAAGAACGGGATACAGCTCGTGCATCATCAAAGCGGTTACCGATTTTTGCTGCTTTCGTCCAGACTTTCCTTTGAGGAAATGCTCGGCAGCTTCGTGTGGCGATAGCCCCTGTTCCCAAAAGAGGTGCTGGAGTAACTCATCTATAAGGGTCTCGCACGCAGAAGCGTAAAGAATACAAGCAACGTTGTAGTCCCCGGATCGTCTTTCATACCGTTCAGCTTCGAAATACAGTTCCGTGTACCTGATAAAGGGTCCGGGAACATCAAGATTTACTAATGCAGCATCGATCCATTGGCCAACTGCATCCGGCTGAGGCAAGTGTTCTTCCGCGCAATCGAAGTTCTGGTTCACCACGAACAAACCGGTGGGCTCCACCGTGGGCAATGGTATTTCGAGACGCTCCAGTTCCCATGGTTCTTTTTCCCCCTGTGCGAATGGGATAGAACTAGGAAGGGCCTCCCTCCTGACCTGCGCTACCGGGGCCCCAATCGCTATTGCTAGAGCACTTAGCCACTGGTTAAGCATCAAAATTCCAAAATCGAAGGCCGCTGTAATGTCCCGGCTATCGACTTCACCCTGAGCAACCTGTCCAGTTTCTTGCGAAAAGTCCCGACTAACGATTATTTCGAAAACGGTGAAAGCCTGGTCACCAGAGCTTACGAAAGAGTGATCCTCTGTGACACGTCTAGGATGAAGTCGACGGTTCATTGCATTACTGCAGGCTTGAAAAGCTGAATGCGCTATCGCAGGGGCATTTACTTGGTGGGGGACCAGGCACACGCTATCGGCGCTAAAAGTTTCAGTGCCAGCACGATCGGTATATGTCATGCTTGGCCTTCTTATATATGGATGCCGATCCCTAATCGGTAATGGCTCCGGTGCTGGAATGAAGAAATGCCATGAAGTCATGGAAACCCCCTAACCCTCCGGCAACAGCTCCGAGCGCTCGCCAACCGTGGTCACCACCAGCGCGTCGCGAGCGCGCGAGGCTGCCACGTACAGCAGCGAACGCTCGCGCTGCAGAGCGGCGCGGGCGTCTTCCTCGGATAGGTTCTTCAGCCGGAAGCGCAGCGGCATGATCTCCTTGCCCACTCCCATGAGAATCACGTGGGTGAACTCCATGCCTTTGGCGCCGTGCATGGTCATCACGGAAACCTGCTCATGGGAGGCCAACTCGGCGTTTTTGGTCTGGACGGCGTCGATGCCGTGGTCGGCAAGACCGGACACCACGCGGGAGAGCTGCCCGCGGGTGCGGCACATCACCCCGACGCGGACTTCCTTGCGCGGCCCGTCTTCACCGGCGCGCTCGGCTTCCTCAAGCCAGCCGTTGATCAACGCCGCCGCAACGGCGAATTCCTCGTCTTCCGACGCCGCGGTCACAATCATCGGCGCCGGGCCGGTGCGCGCGGAGCGGTACCCGCCCACCGAGTCGACCTCGCCCTCGCCGTCCAAGAACTCCATGTCACCGCCGACCAGAATGCGCAGCGCATAGTCCAGGTTCTCTTTGGTGGTGCGGTAGTTCAGCGTCAAACGTCGAGACGCGCGGCCGCGAGTAGAAATGCCAAAGTGCGACAGGGTCAACGGGTTGCCGTAGATGCGCTGGTGGGAGTCCTCGGCGATGAAAACATCGTTCGGGCCCTCCGCCACGCACGCGCGCAGGAAGCGCCAGTGGCCGGCGTTGAAGTCCTGGGCCTCGTCCACAACCACGTGGTCGAACAAGGATCCGCCGCCGCGCTCGTAACGCACGTTCAAAATCTCCGCGCCCACGGCGGACATGGTGGGCCAGAACAGCTGGCCGTCGATGGCCTGGGTCTGCATCAGCGACTCCAGCACGGCCCACACCTGTTTACGCTGCTTGCGGTTCAGCGGCGTGCCGCGACCGGTGCGCGCGAGCTTGAGGTACTCCGCCAGCGTGGTAATGCCACCCGCCAGCACCACGGTTTCGTACTCGGCCTGCAGGAACGCTTCGTTGGCAATCTCGCGGGGCATGGATTCGTCGGTAGCCTCAAGCGCGCCTTCCCACACCTGGCGGGCGGCCATGTCTGTGTAGGGGCGCACGCGCGGAGCGGCGACGCCGAGGACTCGCCGGGTTGCCTCCGAAACCTCTTCGGGCGTGCCCAAAGAGACCACCTTGCGCACCACGGCGTCAATGTTGTCCACCCACACACCGTCCTCGCCGGGTTCACCGGCCTCCGGGTACGACGGATTCAGCGCGTTGAGCTGGGACTTCAACCCCTGCGCCAGACCCTTCGTAAACGTGGTCAGCAGCACGCGCGGTCCCGCCCCGGCAACGCGCCCCATGGCCAGGTTGTTCGCGCGGTGCACCGCCACCACCGTCTTGCCGGTGCCCGCACCGCCGAACACGCGCGCGGAGCCCTTGTACGAGTTCTCCGCCATGCGGCGCTGCTCCGGATGGATGTACACGCGCCACTTCTCAAAGCTGCCGGACTCGATCACGCTGCGCAGGGACTCGGTCTCCACATCGTCCACGTACGCGAACTCCAGCTCCGCAGCCGCCTGCCGCAAACCAGCCAACAGACGCGCGTCCTCGGACTCCGCCGCCTCCGACGCCGAGACCTTCCGCAGGCCCAGCGACTCGCGCGTCTCCTCAACCGAATACCCCGCCACCAGCGCCAACACAGCCTCGTGCTCCCACTTCGGCCGCGTCGCCAACAGCGCGTCCAACCCGTCCTCGGACTCGAGCGCCAACACTTGCCCGGTCAGCGCCGGGTCGATGCCCAGCTCCTCCCACAACTTCTCGGGCGTCAGCTCACCCAACACCTCGCGCGGTGCGGGCGATTGCTTCTCGACGAGCTCCGCCTCCACCCCCTTCTCCTCCGCGACCGCCTTCGCCTGTTGCGCCGCCAGCTCGCGCGCGGCACGTGCAGCCGCCTCGGCCTTGGCGCGCGAATCAACATCCGCCGAAGCACCAGAACCAGCATCCCCCGCAGCAGGCTCCTCCTTGATCAGCGTCGTAATGCCGTTGATCGGGTTCACGTCCAGCCGCAGCCGCGCCGGGTCCAGCCGCTCAGCCTTGAGGTTGCCTTCGTCGTGCGAGTCCACGTCCACAAGCACGAAGTGGTGCGTGTCCTGGTCGCGGATCTCAAAGAGCACCGCGCGGAACTGGTCGTTGATGCGGCCGGTGCGCACGCGCTTGTCCACGGCGTTCGTGAGTGTCTTGATCTTCAGCGACGGGTTCGTCGGGTCCGCAGAGAGCTTCTGCAGGAAGTTCATCGTCGGCTTCATCAGTGCGCCGTCGAGGTCCAACCCGCTGTACAGGCTAAACGTCACCATGGTGTTACTCCTTACCCAGCAGCGCGGCCGGGATCGTCTCTGCCGAGAGTGTATCGGGGTACAGTAGCGTCCAGCCTTGCTCGCGAAGCTTGGCTTCGGCACCCGCGTAGGAGGCGTCCTGCCCGATCAGCAGCGCAATGCGCAGTTCGGTCCAGGACACGGCGGTCGGGATGGAGCCGATTTCCTCGCCGATCTCCTCGGTCGGCGGCGCGCCCGCGTCCACGAGGGTGCGCAGCGCGGCGGCAACGTCGGCTTCGTCTTCGAACTCTTCGATCGCTTCGGCCCACAGCCCACTGACCGCGGCCTCGACGGCACTTTGCTTCTCGACGTCCTCCGGTTGCCCAACGCCCACAGCATCCCCGTCGCCAACGTCGACCGTGACGGTGTTGTTGGCCAGCCACACGATGTTGGCGAAGCGCAGGAAGTCGCGCCAGTTGTCTTCGGTGATGGAGCCGGGCGTGAGAGCGCTGACAAGCAATCGTTGCAGCACCATCTCTTCGCCTACCTTGGCGGCGTCGAAGTGGATCTCGTTGCGGAACGTCAGGCGCGCCCCGCCCGGGATGCGCGAGGGCACCACGGAGGTGCTGAGCATCTGCAGCAGGGCTTTGTCCATCAGCGCGTACGAGGACCGTTCCGGCTCCGCCAGGTAGGTCAGCAGCTGCGTGATGGGGGAGGCCTTCAAAAACGCGATTTCGTTGTTGCCGATGCCATTCATGGCGCGCGTGCGCTTCTCCGCTTTTTCGCTGACCCACGCCGGTGCGGCCTCGCCGAACGTCGTCTCCCGTGCAAACCAATCCAGGCCGGCGTCGGTGACGTTCCACGGCAGGATCTGCTTGTCGCCGAAGTGCAGACTGTTGCGTTTGTGTATGTCGGTGGGGAAGCGGTAGTACTGCGCGCTGAAGTGGAACGCGGCACCGTCGGTGTAGACAGCCACTGAGCGCAGCAACGGGTTGCGGCGGTGCTGGAACAGGAAGTCCGGGCGCGTGTAGCCGTAGTCCACCTGCTCGCGCATTCTCCACTCCTCACCGGTGGCGAACGTGATGTGCCACTCCACGCCGCCGGCGTTGGGGATGTCCTTGACCGTCGCATTGCGAGCCTCGAGCGCGTCGCGCATCATCTCGCGGAAGCGGACCTCCAGGTTGGAGGACTGGTCCAGCTGCGGGGCCTCCGTCTGCGGGGTCCACTGCACCGACAGCGGATCCAGGTCCTGGGCGGGGTGGTCCTGGTTGCTCAGGATCGCGCGCAGGGCGCGCTCGGCGGCGGCGCGGGAGGTGACCTCGACGTGCTGGAAGTTCGTGTACGGCAGCAGGCAGTCCGGGCACGCGAGGCGCTCGTCCGCAGCGCAGTCGCAGTCCCGCACCTTGGTGAAGGCGCGTTCGAGGAGCCTGCGGACGTCCTCAGGCGAGGCGAACTGTGAGAGGTACCCGGTGCCGCCCGGCACGTTGTCGTGCATGAGCAGGGCCTCGACCGTCTTGCCGGTGGCGTCCGGCACGCGCACCGTGACCACGTTGAGGTGGTCCGGGTCGCCGCCGAGGACCTCCTTGAAGCCCAGCTTGATCGCGGCGGTCAGGCTCGGGATGGTCGCCTTGTCGCCCGCGGTCAGTTGCACCGGCACGTGCAGCAGCACGCCCTGGGTCTGCAGCGTGCGGCCCAGCGCGACCGTGACGGACTCTTCCTCGCGGGCGGTACGCTTCGGGCACCACGGCCTGTGGTCCCACTTCGAGTTCGCGCCCTTCTGCGAGTCCAGGTGCCCGCAGTAGTTGCACACGGTGAACAGGGGAGCGTCAATCTCTTTACCCGCCAACATCTTCTTCGTGGCGGGGCCGCGGCCCAGATTGAACCAGTTCAAGTTCACGTACCGCAGGTACTCCGCGCCGAAGCCCTGGGAGAGGAACCACTTGCCGCCGTGACCGCCGTCTGGCACGGAGAAGCTCAGTGCGGTGTGGAAGAACATGGTGAAGCGGTCTTCGTGTGAGCCGTCGATGGTCGCGCGCGCACGGTCCACCTCGGCGGAGACACGGCGCATGCGCACCGTCTCCACAATCTGGCCCTTGTCCGCGAACGCGCCCGCACCACAGACCGGGCACGCGCCCGGCGCAGTACCGGTGACCACTTTCTCGCCGTAGGAGCATTCCGGGCACAGACGCCACTGCTCCACGTCCGCGCCACCCGCGCCGAGCTCGACGGCGTCCACCGTGGCGGCGATGCCGCGGGCGTAGAACGTGTTGCCCGGCGCGAGTTCCGTCAGCGCGGAGGACACGCCGCGGGAGAGCTCGAAGGTCTCCGGGTCGATCTGCATCGACGACGGGTTGAGCTGGGAAACCACCACGGCCAGCTCCACGGAGTCATCCAACAGCGTGAAGTTGGGCAGCAGCCCGTAGCGCTCCATGGAGCTGATCCAGAAATCGTCGAGCAGGATCTCGTTGTAGTCGCGCCCGGCGCGCCGCCACGCCGCCCGGGTGCTGCGCTTTTCGCGCTCCAGTTCCGGGTCGGCGTTCTCGGTGCCCGCGTTGGGGTCGACCTTGGCCTCGAGCTCCTTCAACCTGTCCGCCAACGTGTCCCAGCGCGCCTGCAGCTCGGACTTCTCCGCCTCCCACAGCAAGCGGGTGCGCTCGAGCTCGCCGAGCAGCGAGTCCGGGCCCTGACCGCATGCCCACTCGCGCACGCCGTCCACGGTTGCATCGTCCACGTGGCCGTCCTCAACCGTGGCCAAAAACGCATCCACACGAGATGCAACCCCGGCCGCGATCTCCTCACTGAGCACTTGCACTAGCGACGTCTTACGGCTACTGAACACGTCCTGCGCGTGCGCCACCTGCAACCCATTGGCAGCAAACGCCATTGTGTCCACCAGGTACGCGGTCGTCTGCCTGCGCAGGATCTCGGTGGCGGAGAGGAACGCCGCCGGCGGCACCACGGCACCCGCGATCACAGACAGCGGCTGGTTCAGCTTCGGCAGCATCGTGCCGCGGCCCTGCACGAACGCGAGCACCAGCGAGTTGCCGGTCAGGCGCCCGGCGCGGCCCACGCGCTGCACGTACGAGGACACAGACGTAGGCAGCGACGCGAGCATGACCGTGGACAGGTCGCCGATATCGATACCCATCTCCAGCGTCGGCGTGGCCACCAGCACGTTCGGCGCGTTCGGCGCCTCGTCGTCGGTGCCGCGGAACGCTCGCTCCAGCGCCAGCCGCTCCTCCTTGGGAATCAGGCCGGTGTGCTCGCGCGCCACCACCGCGCGCGGGGTGGTGGAGGTGTACAGCCGCGAGTAGTAGTTCTGCTCGATGCCTTCCGCTGCAAGCTCGCCGAGGCAGCCGGGCGTCGGGCACGGCAGCCCGGCGAGCAAGGAGCGGGTTTGCCTGTCCGCGCCCAAGGGTCCCCGGCACACCCCACAGTGCAACATCTCGGCTGCGTCCTCGTGGCGCACCACCACGCTCTCCGGCGCAAGCGCGTAGATGGTGCCGCCGGAGTTGGTGGACACCGCTTGCACCGCGCCCTCGCGGGCGAGCACCTTGAACACGTTGGTGAGCACGTTCGTGGCGTCGTGGGTGGAGATCCCCAGCACCTTCGACGTCCACCGCGCGTACCGCCCGCGCGGGCTGCCCAGGGGAGTGATGCCACGGTCCTTGTCATCCAACGCGGTCCCCGAGCGCGGGAACTCAGGCGCTCCGCCCTTGGGGAAGGTCGGCATGCCGTGCGCTTTGGCAAAGCGGTTGTGCAGGCGCCACGAGTTCGCGTCGTCCTGCAGGTAGGTCTTCAACATCGGCGAGTACACGCCGCCACGGTCGCGCACCTGCTCCAGCAGGCCCCGCAGCCAGCGCAGCCGAAGCTCCGGCGAGCCGGCGTCCGCGACCTCGAACAGGGCCTCGTCCACGTGCTGCAGCGCCTCCTCGGCAGCCGCAAGCAGGACCTCATCGTCCACCTGCACCGACGGCACCAGCGCACCCGTGGACACCAACGAGCGCGGCAGGTGCGCACGCTGCCCGAATTCGAGCGCCGCATCAAGCCCCAGGCGGTGCAGCGCAGCAGTGGTGGCCTCTCGACGAGCCGCGGTATCAGCGTCCTTCGCCCAAAACGGCGTGAACGTGGTGGTCTCCGCAACCTCCGGCGGCAGCAGTTCAAAGCGCGCACGCGCCGGGTCCGCGGCCTCGTCCGCTCGCTCCAGAATCCGCAGCGGCATCTGCGCGAGCGACACCTCGTCGTCGCCGACGACGCTGCGCATCAGCGTACGGACGCCAAACGCGCGCGCCCTGGACTGCACGAAGCCCGCGCGGTGCGCCGCGTCCTGCACGGAGTCCGCGAACACCAGCGTCTTCTTCTCATTCTGCTCCAGCGACGGCATGCCGAACAGGTTGGACAGCCCCACCGACAAAAGCGTGGCCACGCGCGAGCCGATGTAGCGGATGGCATCCGCCTCGCCGCACGACGGGCACGTCTGCTCGCGCGCGAGCTCCTCGGCGTTGAGCCCCGTGTACGTGAGCACCGGCACGGAGCGGCCCTCGGCGAGCTCTTCCTCGCTGGGCTCGGTACGCGACAGCATGCGGGATTCGGTGTGGAACCACATCAGCGCGCGGTTGCCGTCTTCGTCGCCCAGCTGGGTCAGCTCCAGGTGGTTCTTCACGGCTTCGCGGTGCTCAGCAGTGGCATCAATCAAGGGGCGCACAAGCTCAGGCTTATCGACGCTCGCCTTCCGGATCTCCGACCCATTCAGCACCACCGCATCCGTACCCGGCTCGAGTGCCGTCATCCACCCGGCGCGACCGCACGAGCGGCAGTACGTGGCCGGCAGCCACACGCCGGTGTTGTCGCCGCCGAGCTGGCCGTCGTCCGCGAACCGGAACGTCTCGCCGTCCTCGGTGGGTGTCACAGCACGCTCGATGCGGGAAACCTCGCGCACCCACAGGTGCGTTTCCACACCTGGCAGGCGCTTGCCGCCAAAGCCGAACTCCTCACCCGCGAGCGCGCGGATCTGCGCTACAGCGGTGAGTAGGTGGGTGACAAACTCCCGCGCAGTGGTCTCGCCCAGGGTGCGCACTACTATCGGGTCGAACATCGCCTCCGGCAGCGACTTGCCGCCCTCGCCCTCACGGCGGATCAGAGACTTCGCCGGGTTCGCTGTGCTGAGGAGCTTCTCAGTCAGCGGGTGCACCGCGTACGCGGCGATGGTGGTCTTCAGGTCCGCACCAGCGTCCACGCCCCACAGCTGCGTGCGGAACACGTCCAGCACCACATCGGCGTGGTCACGGCCGGAGGCGTCGCCAGCAATCGCGTCCACGATGCCGCGCAGCTGGTCAATGTCGGGGGAGAGGGGAGCGGCGTGCGCGCCGAACGTCTGCGCGATCTCGTCCGTCCACTCCGCGTACGTCAGCGTCTTCTCGCCCACCAGCGCATCCGGGGTGAACGTCTCGCCGAAGATGGTCTCAGCGAAGTCGAGCACCTTTTGTGTGTCGTCCTTGCCACCGAGGGTTGCCGACGTCGCTACCGGTGTGACCTGCCCCAGCGGGTTCGGCGCGTACTCGGCTGCGAAGCCTTCCGGTTGGTGCTGCTTGAGCATGAGCCCTAATCGACGCAGCAACAGCGCCACGTCCGTACCCTGCGCACCGTCGTAGGTGTGGAACTCATCCAACACCAGGTACTGCAGCGAGGTTGCCGAGCGCTTCCAGATCTCCCGGTCCGCCTCCCGCAACAGCAGCTGGTCCAGCATCTTGTAGTTGGTGAGCAGGATGTCCGGCGGATCCTGGCGGATCTGGTCACGGTCGTTAATCAACGAATCCTTCGTGACCCTCTTGACGCTGCCTGTCGCCTCACCCGTGAAGATTCCGGCAGTGACACCAGCAAGAGCCGGCTCGTTGGTGATCAGCTTGGCCAGACGATCCGCCTGGTCATTCGCCAGCGCGTTCATCGGGTACAGCAGCAGCGCCTTTGTGCCGCGCTGCCCCTCAGCGCGAGCCCGCGCCGCGTGGTCCAGCACCGGGTACAGGAAGGACTCCGTCTTACCGGAGCCGGTCCCCGTGATCACCAGCGTCGGCTCCGGATGCCGCACCCCCTGCTCATCCCTGCTACGCAGCCTGCGGAACGCCTCCGCCTGGTGGTGGTACGGCGTAAACCAGTCGGGCATCCAATCCAGGATCCCATCCCACCCGATCGCGCGTGCATACGGCAACCGCGTGCGCACGTACGGACCGTGGAACATGCCCCGCTCCGTGTCCTCCAGAAACGCCTTCAGCGCGTTGGACGTCTCCGGGTTCGCAAGCGAGAACGCAGTTGCAAGATACTCGGACACGCCCCCGAGGACGTGCTCCGATGCGTGGACGGGGATGAGGGTAGACACGCCCAAAGTGTAGCCATCCTAAAAGATCGCTGAGCTATGTTACCTCGACCTTGTTCGAGAAGGAAGGAGACCGAATGGAAAATGCTCTTGAGAAATCACCTAGTTGAGAAGATCACATACCCTCTAGGGACTAGGATCACCGAGGCCAACTCAACTCGAGGCACGGTGCCGAAGATGAAACTTCTGACTACTCGCGTACGATAGTGTTTAATCAATCGCTATGAAAGTTCGCGGCGTAGATCTCTTCTGCGGAGTGGGTGGCCTGACTTGTGGGATGCGGTCAGCCGGGATCCAAGTTGTGGCGGGTTACGACATTGATCGCCACAGTAAGTTTGCATATGAGACGAATAATCCAGGTTCTACATTCAACCTTAAAGATGTGGCGGAGATCGCATCCGGAGAGCTTCGCTCCCTTTATCCAAGCGACACTGACATCCGAGTACTCATGGGCTGCGCTCCCTGCCAGCCGTTTTCCACTTACAACCGACTTCCGATTGACGCACCGGCTAAAAGTTCCAAAATGTATCTTTTGGAACATTTTGCGGACCACGTTATGGATTTGCGCCCCGAGATTGTCTCGATGGAGAACGTCCCAAATTTGGCCCAACAACAAGTATTTAAGAAATTCATAGATCTCCTGGAACAACTTGGCTATCACCTAAACTGGGGATCTGTAAATACCGCCATTTATGGAGTGCCGCAATCACGCAAGCGTTTGGTCTTACTGGCATCTCGTCTCGGCCCAATTTCACTCCCTCCCGCCACTCACTCCCTCAGCGATGTTGTGACGGTAAGGGATACGATCGGGCATCTCGCCCCGCTTGAAGCTGGTCAAACTCATCATATTGATAATTTGCACCGTTCCCGGGCCTTGAGTGACATAAACCTTCAGCGCATTCGCGCATCAAAACCGGGCGGAACTTGGAGAGATTGGCCAGCAACACTTCTACCGAACGCCTACAAAAAGCCTTCAGGGAAAAGCTATACATCGGTATACGGTCGGATGCAGTGGGATAGGCTGTCGCCGACCATCACTACACAATTTATCGGCTACGGATCCGGAAGGTTTGGTCATCCCGAACAGGATCGCGCTCTAAGCTTGCGCGAGGGCGCTTTACTTCAAACTTTCCCCGAGGACTATCACTTCGTGCCTCCTGAAATAGGTACCAATTACCACTCACAGCCAGTTGCAATCCAGATAGGTAACGCGGTACCACCGAAACTGGGACAAGTCCTAGGGCACGCAATTGTGTCTCATACCGAGGAAATCTAAGGCTATGCTTGCTTCATGCCCAAACAGCAAGTGATTGAATTTTACACGGCTAACACAGCTGCCACTCACCTCGGTCGTCAGCTTTACACGAGCTCCCCATCCGCTCTGGCCGAGTTAGTCGCCAACTCCTACGATGCCTATGCTGAAAATATCTGGATCGAACTGAATAGCAAGCAGATTGTAATTGCGGATGACGGTGTCGGGCTGTCTCTGGCGGATATCAGGTCACAGTATGCGAGTATTGGGCAAGCTAAGAAAGATTTCGAACCTCCGCTTGGTAAACCAAAGCGGAATCCAATGGGGAAGAAAGGAATTGGCAAACTCGCCGCTTTCAGCCTTGGGGATCAATACACCGTCTTCACCAAGACCCAGAAAGACGAGAAATGGATCACTTTTACGCTCTCGTATTCTCAAATGGTGGATGAGAGCAATGCTGTCAAATACGAGACTGAGGCCTCTGAACTCAACTCTCTTCCAGAGGAGCTATCGCACCATCAACTAACTTCTGGCTTCGTAGTAGTCATTAATAACCTTCGCAGGGCAACCACGCAAGCGACTACTAAGTATCTGGAAACTCAGCTCACCCGTAGATTCTCACTGCGGAATTCGAACGTAAATGTATTTGTTAACACCAATAAAGTTGATTTAAGTCCAGCAGACCTACTATATGAGCACGTACGCGCTCTAAATTATATCGGCTATAGCGAGGAAGAAGTTGAAGAACTCTTTCCGCATGCCACTGATAGGCAACTGTACCGCCCTTCCAGAAACAACTCGCGTACCTCCATTCAAGACGTGGAGCGACTGAAAGAAAAAGGTGTCAAGGCTTGGCTCGGAGTCATTGATCAACCGCAACGCCTTACAGACCTAGGAATGGGCAACCTTCTTGTTTACATTAACGGAAAGGTCGCTGATGAAGACTTGTTGAAATCCAGACGTTCAGCACAGATGGGTGGACGATACATCACCGGCGAGATGACCGCCGATTTTCTCAACGAACAATCGGAAGACCCTATCACTTCATCGCGACAGGGCCTGGACCAATCTGACCCTGAAGTCGAAAAACTGGTGGAACTCGCGGAAGCGATGCAAAATCGAGCCATTGATCAATGGAACAAACTCAAAGAGTCGGATGCTCGCGAGAATCTCCCGGATCTAGTTAAGAAAGATAAAAAATATAGCACTTGGGAGAACGGACTCTCGACGGCACAAAGATCGTTCAACAGTAAGTTGTTGCGCCTCATGGGCAGCTTCGAAGACTTCGAAAACGAAGACTGGATGAGCGATGAAGAGAAGGTCACCTTCATCAATAGCGTAACAACATTGGTGGAGAGCCTCGAACTCAAGGAAATTTCACATGAGCTCCCTAACGGGGTAAGCGACGAGCGTAGCGTATTAACCTTGGTAACCAAGTACTTGGGGAATGTGGCGCGCCAAGACAGATGGCAGATGGCCGACGCAGCGGCAAAGCGTTTGAACGCGATCGAACGGCTTCAAACGTTAGTGGATAAGAAAAGTGAGGTAGAGAAGGCTTTCGAGGAATGTCTGTTCGAGAACCCTTGGCTCCTAAACCCCTTTTGGAATCGTTCGACCAAATCGGAAGAGGAAATCAGAATAACAAAACAGCATTTCACCGAAATCCGCAATGAGACTTCAGACGAGCATAAACGTGGGTACATTGACATTTTCGTCGAGATTGCCGAACAGGATCTACCCGTTGTTGTGGAGTTAAAACGTCACGATGGCAAGGGACACTCAAGCCGGTCTAAAATTACCCAGTCAGCGATCACCGATCAGGTAAATCGCTACCGCAAGGGCCTCTTCAACCGATTACCGGCCACTAAGCGGAGCGGCAGAACTTGGGCGAATATTAGTGCAATATTCGTGGCGCCGACATCTGCAATTCAGACTGACAGTGAATACTACGGTGTTGATCCCACAGAGATTGAGCAGTTGGCCGCGGTGGGTATTCTGGTAACAACCTATGAGGAGCTCCTAAACAACGCTCGGTCAGTTTATCGCGAATTCTTTAATGCGCAGAGTCAAAACAAGGAGCTACCGTACTTCCGTTTCAACGTAAAAGACGAAGAATCCGACTAGTCTGCGAAGCAAAACCTTATCCACCCAGCTCTTGTACATTCTAGCTCCACTTTCCAGTTGGTCCCTCTAAACCCGCTCACAACCGCAAGTACGCCTTCCCGGTCTAACCGGCCGCACCGGTACTCGCACACCGACTTCACACCCAACTGCGGATGCGTCCACGTCCGATCCGCCACCGGCAACTCAGCAGCGTCTTTCAGTTTCGCGTCAACTTTCGTAATCTGTTTCGGCACCTTCCGACCATTCGCAGCTATCTCCACCTGCGCAGCACGCCGCTCCTCATTGCTATGCAAAGGCGTATCGGCTTCCTTGGTTCCCCCACCACCATCCCGCTACAACTGGATCTGTACGCGGGGCTTCAAAGAAGCCCAGTTGTGCATTTGCTGTTGCGACCGGCTATTTGGTAGCAGTGTCGTGACTATCCGGTAGCGCTTCAGTGAGCATCCGGTAGCGGCTCTAATTGCATGGGGTGATGGTTGCTGTATCCGCTTCATTCGGGTGGGGCGCGTTCCGGATGGAGTCCGCTGATGAAAATGGTGGTACGCCGCGGAAGCCTCCACGGTCGGCCCGACTCTTCGGCAGCTACTTGAGCCAAGTCCGGCTGCAGTTCATCTCGCTTCAGGAGCGGCCCAAGCCCGTTCTTGATGCCTGTCGATTCGGAGGGTAGTTGATACCGCGATTCCGCGTAGTTGGTACCTGTGCTCCGCGTACTCGGTACTGCAGGGCTCCGCTGTCTCGATACCAGGCCGACAACAGTGGTGATGGGACATTCTGGGCAGCCTGGGGCCCGAGCACTCTCAGCGCCAAAGAGTCACTGCCCCGTTGTGTTGCGGGCAGTTGCGAATATCGCTGACGGAAAGCCGGTTGCAACATAGCGGCCACCGAATCCGCATAGAAGTCTTCACCATGCGCAAAGACACCGCCTCAGTAGGCTGCTCACACGACTAATAGATGCAACCGGGGCCGTGCAGTCGGCCCGGCTCCGCTGTCCAGGTACCAACCAGTACCGAGCCTTCGGAGCGCCGGAATCAAATCCGCCCCTGACAACGAGGCCATTCTTGAATCCTTGACCGGCTTGTCGCCGGTGCCGAGCCCAGGTTGAGCCTCCGCTACCGGATACTCACTGAAGCGCTACCAGATACTCACCACACCGCTACCATTTCAGTCTTCTGAACATTTGCCTCACACTCTGTGCCACGCTCCGTCCCGATGAGTTAATCCTGGACCAAGTAGTCACCCCACCACCCCCTCAAATCGCGCATACGCTTCCCGCATATCCGCCTCCCGGTCCAGCTGCCTAAACGGGTACTCGTACACGTACTCCACACCCGACTGCGGATGCGTCCACGTCCGATCCGCCA
>NZ_KV787950.1:82645-90869 GCF_001807155.1 Corynebacterium sp. HMSC05C01
GCGGATGCGTCCACGTCCGATCCGCCACCGACAACTCCGCACCGTCCTTCAACTTCGCGTCCGCCTTCACAACCTCCTTCGGCACCTTCCGACCATTCGCATCAAACCGATCCTCCTGGTCATAACGACGCATCACCGGAAACTGCGTCCGGTAAATCATGCACAACTCATCCGCCGTCACACCCAACGACAACGCCACAATCGCATCAATCTCCACCTGCGCAGCACGCCGCTCCTCATCCTTACGCAAAGGCGTATCGACGCCCCAAGGTTGCCCCACAACCTCCTCCCACAACGGGGCATAGGCCTCGGTGAGGCAGTTGAGGCGAAGGTAGGCTTTAGAAACGTCGCTCTTGAGTTCGTTGAGTACCCAGATTGGAACACGCTCAATGAGGCTTGGCCATAAGTGTGTTCCGGCACATCTCACGAAGAAGTCGACAAGCAGCGATGACATGAATGCACCAGCCACCACTACAACCTGGGAATTCTGTGAACCGTCCGGCAAGCCTGCTGAAATGACACCATTGACATGAGCTACCCTCGGCGGGATTATTGCCGGGTAGAGAGTACGGAACCCGCTTGGTGCAGACATTTGGCGCCATGCGATTCTGAATGGGTATCTAGCTGAAACCGCCCTCCCCTCAAGTTCCCATTCTGCGTAGTCAGCATCGTACGTCGGTTTCGCAGATCGATCTGGCTTATAGCCAGTAGCCGCGATTGCATCTCTACCTAGATCCTCTAGATCGAGACTTTCCCAGTTGTCCTTCTTCAACGACGGGTCCGGCTGCTTATTGCATGGGTTTGCAACCCCTAAATGTGTCCCTTGAAGGATTACATCGTTCAGAGTTCGGGGACACCCCCACTCTGCCTCAAAATAGCCCTTCTTTTTGTCAATTGATTCGTCCCAACCGCGAGCATATTGCAGACCGAGCCGCTCAATCCTGGGCAGCTGGCCCAGGTGCGCCAGAATTCTCGCGGCCTGTTGATTTACGGTATAAATCGTTCGCGCTTCCTGGGGTGGCGTTTCCTCGTCTTCGAGTATCGAGCGCCAAAGTTCAAGTGTATCGAGATTCACAAATTGAATGCGATCGCGATGGGGCCGAAGGTCCCAATTGTCATTTTCATCCTTGAAAGATGGAAGAGGTCCTTCGCCGTCGTGCGCTAAAGACTGTTCAACAGTGATCGGGTGGTGCGCGCTGCCGCAGAAGCTAAAACCAATTTTGTCGCGCGACTCTCCGTAAACCGAGACATCGAAATTCTTTTCATCTTTATTAATGTCGAACAACCCGAGCTTGTTGGTGAAATGCCAAAGTCGACGCAAGCGGTGATATGAGGCGCGGCGTAAGGCGGTCGCTTTGGACTCGGTGAGATGACTCTTGGGATGTATGAGAGAAATAACGCCGTCGGGTGAAGTATTTCCCCAAGTCCGTTCCATGAATCCGCGGTACAGATCAGGTTGTTGGCCGACGAGGTGCGGGTACCGGCCGGTGTCCTTAAGTACTGCCGAAGTCGCAACCGACTCGCCGAGGCCGCTGAACACAGTCGCTCGAGTCGCGGTGTCCTCGTTCCACCGTTCTCGGCGCACCTTTTTCGCGGCCTGGGTCGGCTTGTGCGCCAGCGAGAACCACGGATCAGCTTCGGAGTAGAGCGCGTCCAGGTCAGTGCGGGGCCGCACCCACGGCGGGTTGCCCACCTGGAGGTCGAAACCACCGCGGGCGAAGACAGCCGCGAAGTCGAGATCCCAGTGGAAGAAGCCCTGCTCCGAGGCGACTCTGCGCACGGTGTTCAGCCATGGGTGCTTCTCCAACACAGTCTCGATCTTGCGTGCGCCGGAGAGTTCGATCTCAGTGCGCTCGAGCTGAACCAGGTCATCCCAGCTGTCGGCGCGGCCGAGCTGTCCCTGCGCCGCATCACGTGCGGTGATCTCGGTACCCAAAATGTCGTTGAGCGTAACCAACCACTCGTCGAAGTCTGGCAGCTCATCGGTGGCCGTGAGTGGCCAAAAAGTCAGGGCATTCCAGGCGTCCATCACTAGGCGCAGGCGCAGGTAGGCACCTTCGGCGTCGTGAAGCAGCTCGCGCTCAATCTGCTCGCGGCGGACATTCTTCGCGTTGTGCTCGGTCTCGCGGCCCCAGAGATCGATGTCGCGGCGGATCTGATCTTCAGCGATGCGCATCTTCGACAGCGTGATGGCCCACAAGGATTCCACGCGCGCGGCCAGGTTGGTCAGCTTCTTCGCCTGCTCCTTGGTGGGTGCCTTGCGGGTCACGGACCTCCTCCACGCCTTCATGGCGGTGATCTCGTTCTTGGCCAGGGTCTTCAGGTCCTTCGCGTCCGCGGCCGCGCCCCAGGTGGAGGAGGGGAGGAGGAACTGGTGGATGCGGCCAGCAACGTTGATGTCCTTGGGTTCGCCGGCGTCGATAGCCTCGGCCAGGTTTTGTACCGGCTCCCGGCGCGGCACGGCGGTGAGCCACTCACGTTTCTTCAGCTGTGCGGTGGAGTAGGTCGACCGCAGCGCACCGATGAGCGAGTTACCGCGGCGCAGGTGCAGGCCGAACCACGGTGCCTTGAGCTGGCTGGTCATAGTGTCCAGCCACAGGGAGATCTCGGCGAGCTCCACCGCGGTGGGGTTGAGGTCCACGCCGTAGACCTGGTGCAGTGCGATGTGGGCCTTGACTTTCTGCAGCTCAACGGCGCGGGTCTCGGGGTCGATTTGGGCGTCCAGTTCGTCCTCGCGCAGCTTCAGGTACAGCTCCGCGAGCTGGCGCACGGCTTCCACGGCGAAGGCGCCGGAGCCCATGGCGGGCTCGCAGATGGTCAGGCTGAGTACGTCATCGGATGTTTCGATGCGCCCTTCTTCCTGAAGCACCTCGATAGCCTGGCCGACGGTGAACTCGGTGAGCACCTGCGGGGTGTAGAAGGACGCGGAGCGCTCGCGGTCGCGGCTGGACTGGCGGAAGACGAAGGAGCCGGCCGGGTGCTCGCGGCGCACCTTGGAGGTGCCGCCTTCCTCCATCTGCTTGGTCTCCATGACAAAGCTGTCCTGCGGCACGGTGTCCGCGGCATGGGTGGGCAATACCCAGGAGCCCTTGGAGGCGTCGCCCTTCGGCGCGACCTCGTAGAGGTCTTCCTGGGCGATGAAGCCGTGGTAGGACATCAGGCCCTCGTAGACCTGGCCGAGCTCCGTCACACCCAGGGTGGCGTAGGAGATGAAGCCGCGGTCCTTGCCGGCGGAGACCTTCGACAGCAGCAGGTTCTGCAGGACGCGGGTCAGCGCGTCGTTGGAGAGCTTAACTTCGTCGATAAGCGAGGTGGCCTCGCGCTTGAACAGGTCCGCTTCGAGGTTGCGGAAGGTCAGGCCCTCGTTCTGCGCGTCCTGGTCGGCGCCCGCGGTCTCGAGCGGCTCGTGGCCGTCGTTGACCTGGGTGAACAGCAGCTGCAGCGAGTCGTAGAGGTGCGTGCCCCGGCGCGCCTTGTCGGTCACGGGCGGGTTGAGGATCTGGTCGCGGAGGCGGTCCAGGCCGTAGCCCTCCACGTACTCCGGTGCGCCGGTGGGCAGGATGGCCAGCTCCGGGGAGGCCTCGGCGAACAGCAGGAAGAGGATGCGGTAGAGGTAGCGCAGGGATTGGTGCGCCAGCTCGTTGCCGTCGACGCAGTCGATGGGCAGGTTTTGCTCCCGACGGCGGTTGAGGACATCGTTGCC
The DNA here is from genome assembly GCF_001807155.1 of Corynebacterium sp. HMSC05C01. NCBI lineage: Bacteria > Bacillati > Actinomycetota > Actinomycetes > Mycobacteriales > Corynebacteriaceae > Corynebacterium > Corynebacterium sp. HMSC05C01. The sequence goes on from NZ_KV787950.1 coordinate 86,349, forward strand.
GATGATCTCGATGGACTCGCGCACCGCGTCGCGCAGGTCGCCGGAGACCTTTACGGCGTGCTGCTGGGATTCCTCTCGGGTTTCGGCCCACCAGGTGGTGCCGTCGGCGGCGCGCTCCAAGTTCTCGCGGGCGAAGATGACGGCGACGCGCTCGAGCTCGCCGGCCTTTTTGGTGTCGTTGCGCTCCACCGCCAGCTGCAGGTTCACGGCGAGGTAGCGGCCCAGCGGCCAGGACTCGCGCTCGGCGAGTACGGCCCACGCACCGGCGAGGACCACGATGAACTCCGGGGGTTCGGCGGCGAGGAAGAGGTCGCCGACCAGCTTGGACACCTTCGCCTGCTCCGGTTCCTTGCCCTCCGCGGCGATGCCGCCGGTGACGGGGAGCGTGGTCAGGTCTTCCTCGGTGGTGCGGAGTTCAACTTCTTGGTCACCGTCCTTCGGCTTCTCCGGTGCAGCGCTGACGACCACCAGGGTGCCAGCGTTACCCACCCAGCCGTGGTAGACAAACGTGTCCCCGGCGCGGGTGTAATGCTGTTTGGTAGGGGTGCCGTAATTAAACGTGGCACGCACGAGCTCGGCGGTTTCGACTTTGGTGGCGAAGGCTTTTTGTAACTCATTACGCCGCGCCTGCAAGCGTTTAACGGGGGAGGGGATGTTGGATTCCTTCTCTAACTGTTTCCACTCCGAAACGCGCTTACCCAATCTCTTAGTGAAGGACTCCCCTTCATCAGCGGTGAAGTAGTAATCATTGATCCATTCATCAACGTTGATGATTGAGTCGTAGGTAGCCATTGATCTACTGCTCCTTCGGCAGAACGAGGACGAGCGGGCGGATAAGTTCACGGTCTGGTTCAAGCGAGGCGATCAGCGCGCGCTCCTCAGCAATCAGGTTCGCGGATCGGCCAACGCGCAGCACCTGCTGGCTGTCGTCCTTGGCGTGCTGCCAGCGGTCGGCGCGGTCGATCCAGTACTCGATGCGGCTGGATGCGTGGTTGCGGGCGGCGGCCATCATCGGCTGCAGCTGGTTACCGGCGATCTCCACAGACTTGGCGACGAGCTCTTGCGCGTTGTCCGGCAGTTTGAGCGTTTCCGGGTTGATGGCGTTCTCGGTCAGCCCGATGCCGCGCAGCCAGGCCACTGGGTCCTCGATGGTCTTGGGCAGCATGCCGCCGGCGACGGTGACAAACGCGCGGGAGACCACCTGGCCGCGCTTGTTGGTCAGCGTGGCCATCAACAGCACGGTGGGCATCTCCACGTCACCTTCGATAGCGGTGATCTGGCCAGACGACAACGACGCCAGCGCTCGGTCGGCGGCCCAATCCGTCACCGGGTGCAGCGGACCTAGGAAGTGGGCCTTGGGCCACGTGGAACCGTCCTGGCCGGTGCGCGCGTTGCGCAGGATCTCGTTGCCCACCGCAGTGTTGGTGGCCAGGAGGAACTTCTCGCGCACCTTGCGGTCCGCCAAGTAGTCCTGGGGCAGCACGTCCAGGCGGCGGCGCAAGTCCTCCGGCGGGGCCAGCTCGGCCACGCCGTTTTTGCCCAGCTCGTAGGCGACACCGTTGGCGGCGAGCGCCTTCTCCGGCGCGCCGTAGAAGGCCTCGTTCAGTGCGTCCTCCAGGTAGGCAATCTCCGAGGCGTACAGGCTGGTCGTGTGCGGGGCACTTGGGTCGGAAACGGGGTTTTCCGAAGGTTCGTCGTCAAGCCCGAAGCCCGACATCCACAGATCGATGAGATCCTCCTCCGACTGCGCATCCGCGCTTGCAACCTGCTCAGGAGACTTGACCACCTCATCGAAGCCAGCCTGGTTCTGGATCACCCGGCGAATCTCATCCGCCTCGCCGGAAACGGTGTGTTTACCGATGAGCGAGCCGACGTCGCCAAGCAACGCATGTGCCTCGTTCTCACGGTTGATCAGCTTGGTCAGCACATGTAACTCGCCCACATAACCACCCTGCTTCGTGTCCAGCAGCAGCGCAGCGATCTGCGGGGGCTCCATCTGCCCGTAGCGGTCCACGCGGCCGTTACGCTGCTGGATTCGGATCAGCGACCACGGGATGTCGTAGTGGATCAGGTTGTGACACAGGGTGTGTAGGTTCACACCCTCGGATGCCACGTCACCGGTGATCAGGATGCGTAGTTTCGAGCCCTCGCGCTTGAATTCCCCTACAAGGCGCATCTCCTCTTCGTCCGAGAGCTCGCCGTGCATGACCTCGACCGCACCGGCCGGCATCTTTAGGTCTCTTACGAGGTTCTCCCGAAGCCAATACAGCGTCGCAACGCGCTCCGAGAACACCACCGCCCTGGTCTTCTTCCCCTTACCAACTCCGATTTTTCGCAAATATTTGACCAATTCCCGGTATTTGTTGGAGGAGAGGTCGGTGACGTTTGAGTTCAGTTGCGCCAGGTGCTCTAGGGCTTTCCGTTGGTTGCTTTCTTTGGTGGGGATCTCTTTGAGGCGGTTCTCAATGGTCTCTCCCAGCGCGGCGGGGGAGGAGAGGAACGCCTTGACCAGAGTCCACGGGAAAAGGCGGTCCTGGGCCGGGTTGGTCTTTGCGTTGTCTGGGTGGATCCAGGTCTGCTCCAGCTCCCCCGCGACGGCATTTTCCTCCGCGGAGGCCTCCACGAGGATCGTCTTAGGTTCCAGTCGCTCCGCCCACTGCTCGCCGACCACGCTGGCTACCTCGTCGCTGTGACGGTGGCGGCGGATGACCAGGCGGGACACCGCGTCCTTGTCGATCTCCCCGTTCGGTAGCACCGCCGTGGGGTCCAGCAGGCGGAGGATCTCCTTGAAGCTTTCCGGTTTGCCGTTGTGCGGAGTGGCGGACGCGAGCAGGAGCGCCTCTGTGGTGGAGGCGAGGGTGCGGGCCAGCTCGTTGTTCTGGGTGCCCACGTTCGTGGCGTTATGAATCTCATCGATCACCACCGCGTCCCAGCGCACCTTCTCCAGCTGCGCGCGGTACTTCGGGCTCTTCAGCGTGTCCATGGACACGATCACGCGCGGGAAGTAGGTAAACGGATTGCGGCTGGCCGGCAGCATCTGGCGCACCCGCTGGATGCCGGTGGAGTCCAGGCGCACCAGCGGGATGGCGAAGCGGGACCACAGTTCCTGCTGGAACTGCTCCATGATGTGCTTCGGCGTGACCACCAGGATGCGCTCGCCGCGGCCGCGACGGATCAGCTCGGAGAGGATCATGCCGATCTCGAGGGTCTTGCCCAGGCCGACGGCATCCGCAATGAGGACACGGGGGCGGAGGTTGTCGTCGGAAAGCGCCTTGCGTACGGCGGTGAGCTGGTAATCCAGCGGATCCATGAGCATCTGGTCCGCCACCGACAGCTCCTCCTGGTAGAGGGGCACCGGGGTTTGGCGCAGGGTGGTCTCCAGCCACAGGCGCGTGGTGCGGTAGCCGGGGGAGCGGTCCGGGACGACCTCCACGTTGGCGGGGTCGAAGACCTCGACGTCGTCGATGGCGGTGTAGAAGCTCGCCGTGGTGTCGCGGACGTAATCCGACAGGCCGCGGACCTTGAGCAGGTATCCGTCCACGGACTGGGTGACGCTGGTGATCAGCCACAACTCATCGCGGACCTTGACCATGAGGCCGGGCGCGTAGGCGGTGGAGTTCGCCGCATTATCGGTGCGCGCTTCCTGCGCTGCTTCCTGCGTGGGAGAAGACATACTAGGCAGGTTATCCGGCGCGCCCGATGCGGGGGAGGTTTATATCGGACGGGTGTTTGAGTGGGGGTTGGTTGCGTGACGTTTCACGTGAAACGGTGGTGGCTTCTTGGCTAGCTGGCCGGCTGGTGGGTGTAGCCAGTCTCAGGCGTGTAGGTCCACTGCTCGTTGAGATGGTCGATGAAGCTGATTTGGTCCACGCGCCACGTGTTGGCGTACACCACGGGCTTGAACCGCTCGTTCTCGTTGATGGAGACGAGGTTGCCCCAGCCGTACTTCGTCGTTTTGTGCTCGATGAAGAACTCGCCCACGGGCAGTGCGACCATCTGGTGCGACTCGTGACAGGTCCTGTCTTTGTCCTTGCACTTGACCTCCACCCGGAAGTCCTTCACCACCGTCGCACGCGGGCCCTTGTTACTGATCACCACTCCCCACTGGTTGTCGTCCCGCTTCGCCCAGTAGGCGTAAACACTCATCGCAACCGCGTTGCGCCGTTGCTCGTCGTCCTTTTCGCGTTCCTCATCCTTGAACTTTTGGTTGTCATCCCGCATTTTCTCCGCGAGATCATTGGCCTTATTCGAGGTTTTCAGTGCCATGGCCGCCAAAATCGCTGCGGCGGCAGCCGCAATTGCCTCAATCAGCGAGATGATGAAAGCTCCCATGCGGTTGAAGATAAAGGTCAAACGCGGGGCTTGCAGGGCAAGTAGTGGTTAATGGTACTTTGCCTTACGCTCTCACGAGCTTAAAGAGTGACGCATAGGTGCTGACGCCGAGGTGGCGGGACACTTCGCTATCCGCAATTTGCCCATGGCTCCATGCATTGTGTCTGATCTGATGTAGGTGGTCCAGTT
>NZ_KV787951.1:0-1327 GCF_001807155.1 Corynebacterium sp. HMSC05C01
TGGGGTGTCATGATTCCGGTGGACGGTGAAACCCACCGATCTGGAAGGATTAAATCATGCCACGTAAGTATTCGGATCAGTTTCGTCAGCAGTGCATTGATGAGGTGTTGATGTTCGGCAAGACTCGTGGTGCCGTGGCCCAGGAGTACGGGGTGTCGTCCTCGTCGTTGGGACGCTGGGTGGCCAAAGCCGAAGGCACCTTGGGCACTGGTTCCGGCAGCCACATGCGCGCTGCTGATGCCGCGTCGCAGGACCCGGCAGAGATGGCAAAGCGGATCAAAGAGCTCGAGCGTGAAAACGAGTTTTTAAAAAAAGCGGCCGCCTTCTTCGCCACGGAGCACACCACGAGGACCTCTTCGCGGTAATTGCCCACTTCCACGAAGAAGGCAACCCCTGCCCTCGCTACCCAGTGTCAATGATGTGCCGTGTGTTGGAAGTATCCAGCTCCGGCTATTACGCCTGGCGCAAGCGTAGAGATACTCCGCCGGCCGGTGGCACACCGCGGGCGAAACGCGCGGCGATTACCGATCTGGTTATCGAGATCTTCAACGAGCACAACGGTTTTGCCGGGGCGCGCACTATCTACCGGCAGCTTCAGGCCCAAAACGTTGCAACCACGCTGTATGCGGTGCGAAAGATCATGGCTGACAACACGCTGCACACCAAGTACCGTCGCGCGTTTAAACGCACCACGATCCAAGACCCGCAGGCGAGCGCACGAGCTGATCTGCTTCGGCGCCGTTTCTACCCCGCGATGCCGACAACCTATCTGTGCGGCGACATCACCTACCTGCGCACCGCGCAGGGGTGGATGTATCTGGCCGTCGTGATCGATCTGAGCACACGGATGGTTGTCGGGTGGCAGATCGCAGACCGGATGAGTGCGCAACTTGTCGTCGACGCGCTGACCATGGCGCACGCGGCCGGTTTCGTCGCGGGCAACGCGGTGTTTCACTCCGACCGCGGCTCGCAGTACACCTCGAAGCAGTTCGCGCAAACAGCCAAGAAACTCGATGTGCGTTTAAGCACCGGCGCGGTCGGTGTGTGCTGGGACAACGCGGTTGCGGAGTCGATGTTTTCCACGTTGAAGCTGCATCTGCTGTACGAAAAGAAGCAGTTCGCGTCGAAGTTCGACGCCCGCTACGAAGTCGGACACTGGATCGAGACGTACTACAACCGCCGCCGCATCCACTCCACCACCGGGCTGATCCCCGCCGAAGCAATGCGCCAATTCAAAACCCGCTGCGCCGACACACACGCCGCCGCAGCCTAACCCCCACAACCAAACACAACGGGTTTACCCGTCCACAAAATTTGACACAGGCCA
>NZ_KV787952.1:0-2585 GCF_001807155.1 Corynebacterium sp. HMSC05C01
TCAATCTTGGCATCCTCACCCGGCTTACCGCTGCCGTCCTCGTAGCCAGGCTCGAAGTGATCGTTGGCGTTCGGAACCTTCGGGTTGCTGTCTTCGTCATCGTTGATGCCGTCGCCGTCATCATCCGGATCCGTGACATCAGGATCGCCATCACCATCGGTATCCAGCTTGAAGTTCGCAGTCGTCTTATCCACGGAGCCATCCGGGTAGGTCACCGTAACTGGAACATCGAACTCTTCCGCGGTGTCCTTGCTCAGCTTGGACTTATCCGGGAAGGTCACGGTGATCTCACCGGTGGTCTTGTCGATGGGGCCAACGGTGTAGCCCTCAGGCGCCTTGAAGTCCTCTGGAATTTCGAACTTGGAGCCCTCCGGAGCGTCGACCTTATCCTCAGTCGGGTTACCGTCTTCGTCCTCCCCGGCCTTGGTAAACGTCGGCTTGGACTTCGTCTCCTTACCCGGAACAACAAGCTTGTCCTCGTACGCTGGCTCGAAGACCGTGTTCTGGTCCGGCGCAACGGTGAAAATCGCGTCAGCGCGAGCGACGATGCGACCCTGGGTCTTCGGGTTGCCGTCCGCATCGGGAACCGGGGCACCGTTCTCATCGAGAACCGGAACCTGCAGTTCATCGTTACGCATGATGACCGGGAACTTGTACGTCTTAGCAGTCTGGTCGGCCTTCGGGGTGAAGGTCACGACACCGGTCGCAGGGTCAACCTTGACCTGGTCTTCAGCGACGCCCTCCGGCAGTTTGCCAAGTTCGAACTTGGCCTTCTCCGGCTTCTTCTCTTCGACATTCTCCGTAGCCGGGTTGTCGAACTTCGGCTCAGAGGTAGTCTCCTTGCCGCGCTCCGCATCGACCGGGTCGTATGCAAGGTAGTCGCGAGCGACAGCGAAGGCATCCATCGCCAGCACAAGATCATCAGCAGCAGGCTCACCCTCAGTAACCTTCAGACGAGCAGTAAACGTATCACCCGTCTGGGCATCCGCAGGGACAGCAAACTCACAGCTCGGGATCTTGGTGGCTGCATCCACCTTGGCGGTTGGGCACTGCTTTACAGAGTTGCCGTCCTTGTCATACCACTCAATGTAGTAGTTCAGGTTCTGGGCAAACGGCAGACCAGACGTATCCGTCTGAACCTTATCCCCGATCGTTGCCCAATTGTCAGTGGTGTTCTTATCAACCACATCAAACTTCAGCGCCTGCGGAGCAAGCGCGATGTTCCAACCGGTGTAGCTGTCGGTAGTGTTACCGATCAGGGCACCGTCACCACCGAAGAGCTGCGCGTTAGCACCAGCATTCAAATCAGTACCGAAGCCTGGGCCCGCCCACTGGCCAAGCGACCACGGGTACAGCGCACCGATATTGTCTGGCAGTGGGTTGCCGTCCTTGTCAAGAATGCTGACGTAGCTCCAGTGCATGTTGACGTGCTTGGAGCTCGAAAGGCTGTTCGTCCAGTTGCCCTCGTCATGCGAACCCGCCAGGGTGCCAAACTTGTCCTGTGGAACAACTCCGCGACTGTCGTGGGAGTTGCCGTAGATACCCTTCCAGCGCAGCTGGAAATGACCATCAGCACCAGTGGTGGTAGTCAGAGTTTCTGCGATCCACTCTTCAGGGTTCTTGGCAATCTGCTCATTAATCCACTTCTGCAGCCCTTGCTCATCAGTAGGAGTCCAGTCTTTGCCACGCAGCGCCTTGCCCGCAAAGTTATCCTCCGCATACTGCTCAATCTTGCGTACTGCGTCATCGGTGAGGTAGGAGCCAACCACCTTCAACCCAGCGGCGGGGATGTCCTTACCACCATAAGCACTCACGGTGTTGTGGTTCAAAGCGCCCTGCAGAACGTCAAGGTTCCAGAAAGCCCGACCAGCATAGGTACCACCGTTACCTCCCGTACCGGTGCTCTCTGCGCGCTTGCTTTCTGGTAAGTGCTGCGGCAGCTTATCCTTCTGCGCATACTGGATGGTCATGCCCGTGATCTTGTTGCCGCCCCAGTCACCATCGCCCTGGGTCGTCGGCGTCGTATTCGCACCGATACCCGGGAAGATACCAGCAGCAGGCTGGTGCACCAGCCGGTACTTATCCGTCAGGTCATCCGGAAGCTCCGTCCACACGCGGATCTTCTCGCGCTTGTGGTCGCGCTTACCACGATCAGCACCAGTGGTCAGACCAACAGAAGCGTCAGCGTCAAAGAAACGGGTCGCACCATTGGCATCGACATACGGTGCCATCTTGATCGTAAAGTTACCGTTCGCATCCGACTCGGTGTAGTACACCGGAGACGAGTGCTGAGTGTTCTCACCCTCGTACCACTGGGCGTAAATCTTGACGCCCTCAAGCGGCTTACCAGAGTCCTGCACGTTACCGAAACCAACACCGGCCTCAACAATCTCCTTGACAGAACCAGAGATCGTACCTTCCTGGTCTGCCTGACCCGGAGAATAAATGGCCTTGCTTGCGTCAGCCGGTGCCTCGGCCGCAGGCTTCTGCGCATCCGTGTTCCCTTCAGCAAACGCCGCAGCAGCAAACTGCGGAGCAGCCACCGGCTGCGCGAACGGCGCAACCAACGCAAACGACAACGCAGC
>NZ_KV787952.1:2605-5627 GCF_001807155.1 Corynebacterium sp. HMSC05C01
AACCAACGCAAACGACAACGCAGCCGCAGCCACCGACGTGCCGCGACGACGAGCGATGTAATTCTTCTTCACCGAAAATTCCTTCCTCGAAAATGACAATTTCGGTTAGATAAGCCCTGCTGTCTGCAGCAATTTCGGACACTCGCCACGCAGAGCCCACATAGACAAGCGTAAGGAAGGTGACATATGTCAGCAATAGATATGACAGGTGTTCATGATGTTACGTTTATGCGTTTTAAGGCTTTACACACAATGCCAAGGCGGACAAAACCGCACTGCCACTGTCGCTTTACACCAACACATGGCACGCGTCACCCGTGGCGATTTACAAGACACTAGGCCACACCCAGGGCCATTTTCCCTGTTCAGAGATAAGGAATGGCCGCCACAGGGCAATTGATAGCCCCCCCCCCGACGATTGGACATCCGTTCGCTACAGCACCAATCCATAAATCAGACCATTACCAGCAGTTTTCCAAACCTAAGGTTTTTTCAGTTATAGCTACGCCCCTCCTTTAGGGGGTGGTTGGGGGACGTGGGGTCGTCGATAGGCAATGCGCACAAACGCCGTCGCCCCGCTCACCGGTGTGGTGAGCGGGGCGACGGCTTCGAGGAAGGTGCCTTTAGTAAAGGCGTTTGGCTACGGAGTTACTTCTTTTCCGGAGCCGCGGTCTCCTTGGAGGAGCCAGCGTAGGTGTTGCCGGAAGATCCTTTGAGTTCGAGGTTCTTCACGGACGAGCCGCCGTTGGGCGAGCAGTTGTCGTAGATGATCGTGCCAGCCAAGATGCCCGCGGCGATCAACGCGAGACCGCCAACAACGGTTGCGATGTCAGTACCGTACTGGGCCAACTTCGCGTTCACGGCGTCCGCTTGAGCGGCGACCTGCGGGTTGAACACGCCCAACTGCTGCTGGAGGCGCGTGTTCGCGGCCTGGATCTGTGCATTCGCCTGAGCGGCGAATTCGGACAGGCCCGGGATCTGGATCTGGGTAGCCAGACCGATTGGCAGCAGCGCGATCAGCGGCAGCCCGAAGCCGACGGAGGTGGCAACGCACTTGCCCGTGTCGATGCCGACCTTTGCGGTGGCCCTGTTGCCGGCGCCGTCGACAACCTGGATCTCGTCACCGGTCTTCAGGTTGACGTCCGCCGGGACGTTGACCTTCCACTTGCCGTCCTTGCCGGTCGTGGTCGTGGTGGTCTTGCCGTTTGGCCAGGTCACGATGATGGTCTCGCCAGGGCGGTCGCCCTTGCCGGTGATGGTCTTGGCGCCGGGGGTGATGTCGTCGATAGTCGGTGCCGTGGTGTCTGGCTTCGACTGATCATCGGCCGGGTTGGCACCCTTCTCCACCTCCTCGCGGTTGCTGTGTCCATCACCATCAAAGTCACCATTCGGATCCAGCAGCGACTTGCCATCCTTGCCGACCAGGTCGAAGTTGGCGGTCGCGGCGTTGGTCGAGTCGTCCTCGTAGGTGAAGCCGACAGCAACGGACGGGCGGGCGAACGGCTTGAAGGTTTCGAAGAACTTGTCCCAACGCTTCTTCGCATCGGTGCTCTTGATCTCCGGCAGGTGCGCCTCGACCTTTTCCGCGACGTCCTTCATCGAAGGAGCCTTCGCGTTGATCACGCCGTTGTCCTGCGGGGTGAAGGTCCACTTGTCGGCGTCCGAATCCGCGGTCGGCTTCGCCTCCGTATTCTTCACCGGTGCCTTGGTGCCGAACGGATCATTGGTGTTCTTCTCACCATCAACCGGCACGCTCGTGAGGTCGTCGTACTCCGGCACGAAACGGTCCGCATCAGTACCAACGGTGATGGTCGTCTGCACCTCGTCGGTGGAACCGTCCGGGTAGGTCACAACAACGGTGACGTCGTAGACGCCCGGCTTCGAGGTATCCGGGGTCTTCTTGTACTCGAAGGTGGTTCCTTCCGGCAGGCTATCGGCATCCTTGATGTTGCCCTTCGGATCCGGGGTGCCGCCAGTCTTGACTTTCTGGTCCTGGCCTTGCGGGTCGTGCTTGTCAGCGTCGGTCGCGTTCTTCTGCACCTTGACGTTGGCGTTGACCTTGTCGGTGGTGCCATCCGGGTAGGTGGCAACGATGGTCACCGGCTTGTCGCCCTCAGTGGAGGTATCCGGCGCCTGCTCGTACTCGAAGGCCGTGCCCTCCGGCAGCTCGTCGATGTTGGTGACGTGGTCCTTGGCCTCCGGGACCTCGTTCGGAGCGACAGTCTTGTCCTGGACCTGCGGCTCGTAGGTGTCAGCGTCGGACTGCTTCGGGTCCTCGGGCTGGGGCTGCTCCGGCTGCGGGGTCGGCTCGGGCTGGGGTTGCTCGGGTTGCGGCTGTTCCGGGGTCGGATCCTCTGCAGGCTTCGGGTCCTCCACCTTCACGGTGGCCTGCACCTCGTCGGTGGAACCATCCGGGTAGGTGACGACGACCGTGACCGGCTTATCCCCAGCAGTAAAGGTATCCGGATCTTCCTTGTACTTGAAGGTCGTGCCCTCAGGAAGCTTGTCAGCGTCCTTGACGTTGTCCTTCGGATCCGGCTTCTTGCCAGTCTCAACCGTCTGATCCTTGCCTTGCGGGTCGTGCTGCTCGGCCTGATCCTTGGCAACCTTCACCGTCACCGGCACCTCATCAGTGGTGCCATCCGGGTAGGTCACAACAACGACAGCCTCCTTGTCACCAGAGGTGTCAGTCTTCGGCGCATCCTTCCAGGTGTACTTGGTGCCCTTCGGAAGATCTTCCTTGTTCGCGATCGAATCCTCAGCCTTCGGCTCAGCGTTCTTCGCAACCTCCTGGTCCTTACCCTGCGGGTCGTACTTGCCGGCCTGGTCGGTGACCTTCAGCGGGACAAGGTCGGTGTGTTCGGTCCCTTTGCCGTCCTGATCCACCAACGTGTAGGTAACGGAGACGTTCGGCTTTTCTTCAGAAGCGTCAACCGTCTTCTTCGGCGTACCGGTGATTGTGCCGTTCTTGAACTCCAGGCCCTCCGGGAGGCCCTCAACCTTGATGGAGTCCTTCTTCAGC
>NZ_KV787952.1:5647-8541 GCF_001807155.1 Corynebacterium sp. HMSC05C01
CTTGATGGAGTCCTTCTTCAGCTCGAAGCCCTGCGGCAGCTTGTCAAAACCTTCCGGCTTCACGTCCTGCTTATACGGCTCGCCGACGACGCCGTCGGCCAGCTTGGTATCCGTCACCGTGATCTTGGTGACCACCTGCTCCTTACGCTTCTGCGCGACGGGCTTCTTCTCGGTCTTCTCAATACGCTTGTCAGGATCTTGCTCGTCTGGGTTTTCGTAGACCGGGTTGCCGTCGTCGTCAAGCACCGGCACATCCTGCTCGACCATGACCTCGATCTCGCGAGTCACGATGGCCTCAGTGGTGCCCGGGGTAGTCGGCTTGCCGGTGATCTTGCCGGTCTTCGGATCGATCTTGAGACCTGCAGGCAGGTCCTTGGCGGAGTAGGTCGGCTCCGTGCCCTTCTTCATGTTGTCCGGCAGATCCTTGAACAGCGGCGTGACGTCGTTGTTCGGGAACTCAGTGCCAACCGACCCCAACGGCAGCGACTCAGGAACAACAGCGGTGAAGGAGTCTGCGATCTCCCAACGATCAGACGGCTTGCCGGAAGCCGGGTCAGCAGAAACCAGCGCGGCGGTGTAGACCGTGGTCTCCTTCAGATCTTCAGGAGCCTGGAAGTTGCAGGACTCGAGCGCACCCTTGTCGTCGCTCTTGATCTTGCACATCGCGTCCTTGATCTCAGTCTGGGTACCATCCGGAGCGGTTGCGTACCAACGGATTGCGTACTCCGTGTTCGGCAGCAAGCCCGCGGTCTTCGTAGTCACCTTGGAGCCCGGACGACCCTTGTTGTCGTAGGAGTTGTACTCCGGAATATCGAAGGTCGGCTGTGCAGTCATCAACGGAAACTGCAGACCGTTCATGTTCGCGCCGGCGGCAATCGCGCCCTGGTCGCGGTAGTTCATGAACATATTGGCGACGAACGCAGAGTTCTTCACGTCGCGGCCCTCAATGTTCGGGTAGATGTACATGTAGTCGGTGTTGATGTGGCGCACGTCGTACAACGAAGCGCCGGTAAACACGTTGACCCACTGGTTCTGGTAGTCGTCGGCAACCTTGCCCCAGTCTTCTTCGCTGACCACATTGTTCACACCGAGGTTGGCCTTGTCGCGCGAGTAGCCCAGCGTGCCCTTGAACGGCAGGTAAATCATGCCGTCAGCGGTGGTCGGGGCAACGACGGTCTCTGCAATGTGGGAGCCCTCGCCGTGCTCGTCCTGGTACGCCTTGATGATGCGCTCCTGGTTCGCACGCTCCTGCTCAACCGTGTAACCCGGGTTCTCGTTCTTCCAGGCGTCGATCTGGCGCGCGACTTCGTCGTTAAGATACGACGCAACAATCTCGATGCCGCCCGCTGCACGATCACCACGCGCAGGCTGATACTTGTAGTACCCCGGCAAGGTACCGGCAGACTCACCAGTCTCCCACCACACCATGGACTCATTCGGGTGAGCGATGCTCTTGATCGCGCCAAAGTCCCCGTAGTACGGGAACTGACCATCAGCCGTCGGCTCACCGGTCTCGCCGTCGAGCGCACGAGTCCAATCCTTCTCCGGCTTGGCCAACCAACCAACGTGATTCGGCTTCTCTTCCAGCACAAAACGACCGTTGGTAATGCGGGAACCAGCAGGACCAGCAGTGAAGTTCCAAGACTCCTGCACCCGGTCCGTGATGGAGGTGTAACGGCCCGAGTTGAAGTCACCCGCGGCAACCACCGAGTACTTGCTCGGATCCGGGTTCTCGCCCCAAACGCGGACGCGAACGCCACCGGCGGCCAGCCAGAACGGCGGCGCGTCAACCCCGTTGGTTACCTTCTCGGACAGGTCGAAGGAGAAGCGACCCTCGGAGTCGGTCGTGGTGTAGAACGTCGGCGAAACCTCACCATTCTTGGTCACGTACTGCAAGTAGATGACGTTGCCCTTGAGCGGCTCATTGTTCGAGGACAAGTCATCGTGGCGGCCATCCTTATTGATGTACGCCCAACCGTGGTAGCCATAGAAATCACGCCAGCCACCCTTGGTAAAGATGGCGTTTGGCACCTGCTTGTTCTTGCCCTGATCCGCGGCTGGGGCTGGGGCTGGGGTTGGGGCAGCCTGCGGGTTGTCTTGCGCAAACGCCGTCGGCTGCGCGAGCGGCGCAACCAGCGCGAGCGACAACGCGGCTGCGGCAACCGAGGTGCCACGGCGGCGTGCAACGTAGTTTTTCTTCACAAAGAACCTTCCAGAAACATAGCGATGTGTGTAAACGCAATATCCAATTAATGGACACCCGTTTAGGACTTTGGGAACGCTACGCCTGGTAGACACCTGTCTACAATCCGCCCTTTTGGCCCTACCCCCACTCATGTGATTATTTAGCTTCCCCTCAGGAATTGATTTAAAAACTGCCTGGTTCCGTATCGTTACGTGAATGGTTCCTGTGAGCTCCCTGCCTTTGGGCGGGGGTGGCTCGGGGAGGTGGGGTCGTCGATAAGCAATGCGCAAAACGTCGCCCCGCTCACTGGAATGATGAGCGGGGCGACGGTTTCGAGGAAGACGCCTTTAGTAAAGGCGCTGGTCTACTGCATTACTTCTCCTTCCCCTCCTTCGACGAACCTGCGTAGGTGTTGCCGGAAGAACCCCTCAACTCGAGGTTCTTGATGGACGAGCCACCATTCGGCGAGCAGTTGTCGTAGATGATCGTGCCAGCCAAGATGCCCGCGGCGATCAGCGCCAGGCCGCCGAGCACGGTTCCGATATCGGTGCCGTAGCGAGCGAGTTGCGAGTTGATCGCATCCACCTGGGAAGCCATCTGCGGATTGAACACGCCCAGCTGACGCTGCATCTGGGTGTTGAAGTTCTGAATCTGCGCGTTCGCCTGAGCAGCGATGTCAGACAGACCCGGGATCTCCAACTGGGTAGCC
>NZ_KV787952.1:8561-9345 GCF_001807155.1 Corynebacterium sp. HMSC05C01
CTCCAACTGGGTAGCCAGACCGATCGGCAGCAGCGCGATCAGCGGTAGACCGAAGCCGACCGAGGTGGCGATGCACTTGCCGGTGTCGATGCCAACCTTCTCCTTGGACTCGTTGCCCACACCGTCCCGAGCCTTGACATCGTCGCCTGGCTTCAAGGTGGTGCCGCCAGGAACGGTGACCGTCCAGTTGCCGTTCTCATCGGTCTTGGTCGGCACTTCCTTGCCATCCGGGAAGGTGACGATGATGTCCTCGTTCGGACGGTCGCCGGTGCCGGTGATGGTCTTATCGTCCGGCTTGATCGGGTTGATCTTCGGCGGCGTGGTGTCCGCACCCTCATCTACCGGTTTATCCGGGTTATCAACGGTGACGGTGACCGTGGTGTTGTCCTTGGAACCATCCGGGTAGGTGACCTCGACCGGAACGGTGATCTTGTCGCCCGGCTTGGCGTCCTTCGGAATAGTCACGGTGATCTCGCCGGTGTTCTTATCGACGACCACACCATCCGGGGTGTTCTCACCCGGAGTGAACGTGGTGCCCTCCGGCGGTGTGGTCGGGTTGCCATCCTTGTCCTTGAACTCAGGCTTCTCAACCTTGACGTCCTCACCAGGCTTACCCGAACCATCCTTGTACTCCGGCTCAATCTCATCCGCAGTCTTCGCATCCGGGTTGTCAACGGTGACGGTGACATCAACGTTGTCCTTGGAGCCATCCGGGTAAGTGACCTCGACCGGGACGGTGATCTTGTCGCCTGGGTTGGCGTCCTTCGGAATAGTCACGGTGATC
>NZ_KV787953.1:0-8533 GCF_001807155.1 Corynebacterium sp. HMSC05C01
CATGTCCAAAAAGTCATGAGACATGACACGGCACAACTAGACGATCTCGCCGCTACCGAACATCATGTGCAATATCACCTGGGAAAACTTCGAACCCGAATGCTGATCGTCTAGTAGGGAGCCTAGCCGAGCTAGACGATCAGCAAAACGAACAGCAAAAAGCCCCGGTTAGGAACATTCCCAACCGGGGCGAGAGCCAGGGGCTAAACCCCTATACAGGTTTTACTTGTTGTCTTCGACGACGCCGTCGGTCTCGAAGCGCTCCTTGCGCACCTCTTCGGAGACGCGCTCGGTATCGCGGACGGTGTCCTTCTCCAGGGAAACCTTCTCTACCGGGACGGATTCCTTGGATACGGTCACGCGGTCCTCGTGAAGCGTGACGGATGCTTCCTGCTCGCCGATGTTGCCGTCGTAGTTTGCGCGGTCTGCGTCGGTGATCGGCTCGCGTACGATGCGGACTTCCTCGCGCTCGACCGGGACCTCGACGGTTTCGGTCTCCTCGACGACGTACTTACGCAGGCTGACCTGGCCGGATTCGACGCGGTCCTTGGAGACGTTGAGCTGCTCCTCGGAGCGGATCAGTTCGCCGTCGACGTCGGTGGTGCGGTCTGCGGCAGCGGCGCGCTCATTATCGACGACACCACGCTCACCGGCACCAGCACCAGCACCCGCAGCACCAGCACCAGCACCAGCAGCGCCGACACCGGCACCGGTGCCAGCAGCGGCGTGCTTACCGGTCTCGTAGGTGGTCACGTCCTCGGTGGTCTCCAGGCCGTAGTGGCGGTAGAAGGCGTCCTGGTCCTGGGTGGTCAGGTGGCCGTTTTCGTCGAGATCCGGTGCGTCCTCGATGCGGTCCTTGGAGAATGCAAGGTGCAGTTCGCCGTCGCGAAGCGTGTGGCCGCGCAGTGGGACGATGGAGTCGCCGCCACCGAAGAGGCCGTGGCTAACGGAGACGAAGTCTGGCTGGCCGGTGGAGTCGTTGACGTAGACGTCCTTGACGCCGCCGACCTTGTCGCCGTTGACGTCGTATGCGGTTGCGTTTGCAAGATCCTCGATGCGGTTGAGGTTAGTCATTGTTGTTTCTCCTTTTGATTTGTTGTTGCGAGAACGATTCCGACCGTAACGACGATCAACCGTTCTGGCAGCGGACCCAACCTGAGCCTCGAAAAGTAGAACGGGTGTTCGAGCGACAAACACGACAAGTTCAGGTAGTCCCATGGAAACCGCCAACAGCCAGCGGAAACGAAAATCTGAAAGGTGGCAAAACGTTCAGCGAAATGAACGCAATGTGTCAGTTAGGTAACAGCGAGCTACCAATCGCATAGAGAAAACGCGAAATGTGAAGTCCGCCAGAGCGTGAATATAATTCCTGAAACTATGCCGAACGGACCGCCTGAATGTCGCGCAGGTGGCGGTAGAAGGTGACGCGGGAGACGGGTCGGGGGCGCAGGTGGTCGTCGATACGCACTGCGATCTCATTGCCACCGGATTGCAGGGCGCGCCCGGTGAGGGTGCGGCTGCCGTCGAGGCGTGCGACGGGTTGGCGGCGTAGGAAGCGGCGGGTGGGTACGAGTGGGCTGGTGAAGGGGGCGGCAGCGATGCCGGGCGCGTCGACGGTGGGTACGAGGCGTGCGCCGTATTCGACGCCGGGGTGGACCAGCACGTCCGAGTCGACGACGACTTCGCCGTAGTAGGGCGTGGCGCCGTCGTCAGTAAAGAGCTCCGCGGATCCTGCAACGACCTCGCCGAAGTCGGTGCGGATGCAGGGGACGGGTCGCACGGGCCCGCCTGCAGCAAGATCCGCAGACTCCGCGCCCCAGAGCACCGCCGCGGGCGATTGCGGATCCGCGGGCACGTACCCGACCTCCACCCACATGCAATCCGCGCGCATCAGGCGGGTGAGCACCAGCCCGAGGGCACGGTCGCTGCCGGACACCACAACACGCAACGGCTCAGAGGGTTGCTGCGGCGCAAACGTGGGTGCGCCGAGGTGGTCGACGGCGGGGTTTTTCTGGATCTCGTCAAGCGACGGGGTGGGATCTGAGGGGAGCACTTCGCGCGCGATGGCGTCGAGAAACTTGAGGTCGCGCTGGGTGGGGTGCGCGGGGAGTTGGAACGTTTCTGCGCCCGGAATTGAGGGTTCGGGGGACGCGCCGCATGCGCAGTGGATGAGCCGCATGGCGCTCACGGTACAATATGCCCGTTCATACGCCATATTTAAGGAGTGCGTGATGTCCGCCATCATCATCGTGGGCGCCCAGTGGGGCGACGAGGGCAAAGGCAAAGCAACTGACATTCTCGGCGGTCGGGTCGACTACGTGGTTAAGCCCAACGGCGGTAATAACGCTGGGCACACGGTGGTTGTCGGTGGGGAGAAGTACGAGCTGAAGTTGCTGCCCGCCGGCGTCCTGTCCGAAAATGCCACCCCGATTCTGGGCAACGGTGTGGTGGTGAACCTTGAGGCGTTGTTCGAGGAGATTGACGGCCTTGAGGCGCGCGGTGCGAATGCGTCGCGGTTGAAGATCAGCGCGAATGCGCATTTGGTGGCGCCGTATCACCAGCAGTTGGATCGTGTGCAGGAGCGTTTCTTGGGCAAGCGCGCGATTGGCACGACGGGTCGCGGCATCGGCCCGACCTACGCCGACAAGGTCGCTCGCGTGGGCCTGCGCGTGCAGGACGTTTTCGACGAGTCCATCCTGCGCCAGAAGATTGAGTCGGCGCTAGATGTGAAGAACCAGATGCTGGTCAAGATGTATAACCGTCGCGCGATTTCGGTCGAGGAGACGATGGATTACTTCGGTCGTTACGCGGAGCGCCTCGAGCCGATGGTGATTGATGCGGAGCGCATGCTTAACGACGCCCTCTCCGCCGGCAAGCACGTCCTCATGGAGGGCGGCCAAGCCACCATGTTGGACGTGGACCACGGCACTTACCCGTTCGTGACGTCCTCGAACCCGACCGCCGGCGGCGCGTGCGTGGGTGCGGGTATCGGCCCGACTCGCATCACGGGCGTGCTGGGCATTGTGAAGGCCTACACCACCCGCGTTGGGGCGGGTCCGTTCCCGACGGAACTGTTTGACAAGTGGGGCGAGTTCCTGCAGGTCACCGGCGGTGAGGTCGGCGTGAACACCGGCCGCGTGCGCCGCACCGGCTGGTACGACAGCGTGATCGCGCGCTACGCCTCCCGCGTCAACGGCTTTACGGACCTGTTCCTGACCAAGCTCGACGTGCTCACCGGCATCGGCGAGATCCCGATTTGTGTGGCCTACGACGTGGACGGCAAGCGTTTCGACGAAATGCCGATGACCCAGACCGACTTCCACCACGCAACGCCGATCTACGAGACGATGCCCGCCTGGGACGAGGACATCACCGGCTGCCGCACCTTTGAGGAGCTGCCGCAGAAGGCCCAGGATTACGTGCTGCGCCTCGAGGAGCTCTCCGGTGCGCCGATCTCCTACATCGGCGTCGGCCCGGGCCGCGACCAGACCATCGTGCGCCACGACATTATGGAGCGGTAGGGGAAGTGGCACAGGGCGGACGTGATCTGGCCGATTATGTTGCCGCTGCCAGCCAAGAATGTAGCGTCACTGACCATCGGTTGTGCAACGGGCTACGGACTTGTGAAACACTAAGTGAGTTACTCGTTTCCTCGGCTGATCACTCAGAGGGCGTAGGGGTAGATTATGTGCACCTCCCGGGTGAGCCAACGAGCTGCTGGACGACTGCGCAGCTCTTTCGGCTTGTCTCGGACAATCTGCGGCGATTGAACGTCCCAGACAGGTTGCGTCGTGATACTCAAATCACGTCCGCACTTGGCAAGTTGGCCGATCGCGGTCTGTCCGCCGATGCGATCATCCGAACTGGATTCGGGCCGATGTTGATCGATTTTGTCCTTGAAGGAGCGTTAGCGTGCCGGCAGCTCGTGCTGGAAAAAGAACGCGGGAGTGATGAACTGCTTCTGGGAGAATGGGCTGATCTTCTTATTGCAAGTCCAGAGCTGCAAGGCGTAGCAGCAGGAGACCGGAGCTTGGCCCGAGCTAGGGCGATGAATGGGTCTTTTGTTCGGGAGGTGCAACGTTGGCTTCAAGAGGCGCCTATTGCGCATCTCGTTGGGTGGCGTTACTCAACAGACCAGTCTCTTGCCGATGATGAGGATCTGTTTTTGCTCAATGGCCGTGACGCAACGGTTTGGGTATGTGAGCGGTTTACAAAAACGTATCTAGACGAGTGGGCTAGTGAGTCCCTGCTGTGGGAGCTGACTTTCATAACGAAGCCCGGTGCGGTTCAGGGATTAGCCCAATTTGACGTTGGTCTTCTGGAGGAACGCAGAGTCTCTTTGTTTGATGTAACCCAAGAGCTCGCTAGGCGCGCGACTTCACAAATTGCGCCCTATCAGCGGGGGCCATTGGCTGAGCTGGAGAAAGCACAGAAATCCGTAATTGCCGCATTAGACAAAGGTGACGTGGACCAGGCGGTCAACCTGGCAAGTGAAAACATAAACCTGTTTCCTAATGAGCCAGAGGTGAAGAGAAACTTCGGGTTCTGCATTATTGGAGAAAACCCGGAGCGCGCCTTGGAGACGTTGAAGCTCTACCAACCGGTAGAGGAGGGGTCGCTGGTCAGCACGCTCAATCATTTCAATCTCGTCGCCGCTTCATACCGCTGCAATAGGGATGCGCCACTAGAGAGTATCCAGTTTCTGATTGATGCTTTGCCCGCCGGTATGCCGACGGGATCGATGTGGTTGTGGGAGCCTGAAACCCTGAGGGATACGCCTACCGTTGTGCCGATTGAGTTGGAAGCGTGGAGGCGCCGCATGCTAAGAGTTCTGGGCTTGTTGGATCAGTGATTCCACCGGCAGGAGGAGATGGAGCGGTTCTCCTGGCATTTCATGAAAGTTAGCGTTATGGAGGTAGAACTGTTTTGCGCTTTCATCGTGTGCGTGGATGAGGATCGCTGCCGCACCGATTATCTCCGCTGCGGCGATCGCGCGTCTAAACATGTCCTGTAATAGGGATTTGCCTAGTTGTCTGCCTTGAGCGCGCGAATCGACAGCGAACCGCCCCAGAAGGATGATCGGAACATCCTTGGGACGGTTGTTGCGGAATCGCTTGGGCAGGGCATCTCGGCTGACACCGCCCGATGCGAGAGCGTAGTAACCAACTACCTTGTCGTTAAGCGTTGTCACGTAGGTGACAGAATTGTTGGCGCGTTGGTTTTTCCAAGCGTTTTCTTTGAGCCACTTGTCTAGGCTTTCCACCCCGCAGGAGAAACCTGCAACATCATCTTCCTTTTCGATCGTTCGCGGAGGTTGGATGATGTCCCTAGTCAAGGTGGAACTCCTTTCCGAAGACGGAGTCGGATGCGAGAAGGCGCGCTAGTTTCGTGCCGTCGACGGGGGTATCGAGGGCTTTCTCGAATTTGGCGAAGTCTTCGTCGCTCAATTCGAACCAACGGCGATCGGCAAGAATCTTTTCCGCTTCGATCATTGCGCTGCCGAGCACGAAATCGGACACCGGAACATCCTGGGCTTCGGCGGCACTTCGTAGCGTCTCGTCCTGGACCTCTGTTGTCCTGAGGTGAAGTCGCTTAACTTTTGGCTGAGTCATAGGGACCACTGTCCTTACTTTTGTGTGGTGAGGTCTTCAAGCAACGTGTAGAACCTGTGCGCACAATGTACGCCACGCTGCCTCGCGCCTCAAGTTGAGGGGTGAGAACGTGCGTTGATGGCACTATGCGATCGTCACCAACCCCACCGTCAGCAAGCGACCCTATGCAAAATTTCACAACCTAAGAAAAGGGGGATTGCGGTGTGGGTTTTGCCATGTGGAGAGGCTTGAACGCTTTGAAGAAGCTTAAAGAATTAAAAGCATTATCAAGCGAAAGAAACAAAATATTGCAGACACTTGTCTAACTCCTTACTCTCGGCTATGTCGTCTCTGTGTGACATGTGTCAAAGACGGGGTACAAAGAGATGCACGTATCTAACCGAAGGATCATTTTCGAGGGAAGGAATTTCGGTGAAGAAGAACTACATTTCCCGCCGCCGCGGCACTTCCATTGCCGCAGCCGCGCTGTCGTTTGCGTTGGTTGCGCCGTTCGCACAGCCAGTTGCGTTCGCGCAGGAGGAAGCGCCTGCTGCTGAGTCTGAGCAGAATTCGCCTGCTCCGGTGGTTGATGAGAACGGAATCATTGATGCGGACATGATCGCCAGCGGTCGTGTCACCAAGGCCGCGAACCTGACTGATGCACACGGTGTTGGTAAGGGCTTGATCTCGGGCCACGTCTACTTGACCACCCCTGGCGGTAACCCGGGTGCGGCGTATGACAACGGCAACGTGAAGCTCGACGGCATCACCGTCTATGCCCAGTTCCGTGACAAGGACGGTTCGTACTCGCCGATCTTCAAGGCGCAGACGCACACGCTGCCGGACGTCGTCGGTGGTAACGGCGGTCAGGGTACGTTTGCGTTCGGTACTGGCGATAAAGGCATTACCTGGACGGACAAGCTTGGCCGTGAGCACACGTGGTCTGCCCGTACGGACCAGAAGCACCGCATCTGGGTTGAGCCGTTTACCAACGAGCGCGGCAACAACGTTGTCATGTTCCGTCAGGCCAACGGTTTCGTCCCTGGCTCGTTCAACGGGCTGGTTGAAGGGCCGCTGGGATCCTTTGGCGTTGCTGACGCGAACATTCAGCTCATGGCTGCGTTCCTGCAGGAAGTCCCGCCAAGCCACAAGGAAAGCTGGATGGCTGCCAAGGGCGACAGGCTGGTCGAGGACCCCGAGGGCCCGATCGGTCTGGCGTCAACCCAGACTGACGTACCGAATACCGTTTCCGGTCGCGTGTGGCTGGAGACCGGCGGTCCGGACAAGGGCATCGTGGCAACCGGTCCGTCGTTCAACAGTGTCGACGAAGCCGCCGACGGCTACACCGTCTACGCGTCCACCCTGACCAAGGATGGTGCCGCGGCTAACCAGGTTCTGCACGAGCAGTACAAGAACGACCCGGCGAAGTTGGCTGAGGCCACCAAGCGGATGCTCGAGGACAATCCGGAGTACATCCTCAAGACCGTCTACGGCAAGACCGATAACGAGGGCCGCTACACCCTGCGCTTCGGCAACTACGAGAAGGGCCAGGTCCGCGAGGACGTCCTTAATCCGAACCACGTGTTCGTATGGGTGGAGAACAAGGATGGTGTGGTTCAGAACGGCTACACGGGCTTCCACACCCCGATCTTCCAGCGCTTCAATGCTGGCGGAAACTTCAAGGCGGCGGCTTCCCCGGGCGAGAACCAGCTGCCGATTAACTTCAACGGTCTTCCGTACCAGGAACTGAACTCGCTGTACAACGTCAACTACGCGGTCATGCCGTACACCCCGGTGTCGATCACGGCTGATTACAACGCGACGGATAAGCCGGCTGCACCTGGCGTCACGGTGACGCCGGAATTCCACGGCAACCTGTCCACGCTGCCGTCGAAGGTGGAGTGGCGCGACGCTAAGGGCAAGGTCCTCAAGACGTGCGACCTCGACCAGTCCAAGGGTATCAAGGCCCAGGTCGCAGCGTGCACCTTCGACATCCCGGATGATGCGAAGAAGGGCGACTTCTTCAACGTGGTCCTGGTCTCTGGCGGCAATGATGTTTCCGCATGGACCGTGCTGGTCACCCGCGACGCGGACGAGTACACCCCGTCCTATGAGGACAAGCTCGTTGTCCCGGGCGAGGAGACGAAGTCTGCTCCGACCTTTACCAAGGTCGACGAGGATGGCAACGAGACCGAGGAGAAGGTCGACGCTCCGGAGGGCTCCAAGTTTGCGATTCCGCAGGACTTCAAGGCTCCTGAGGGCTACGTGGTCACTATCGACGAGAACACCGGCGAGATCACCGTGACCTTCCCGGACAAGTCCAAGTTGAACAAGGATACCGTTGAGGAATTCGACGTTCCGGTTGTTGTGACCTACCCGGATGGTTCCACCGACGACGCGACCGCGAAGTTCAAGCTGGACACTGATGGTGATGGCACGCCTGATACCGAGGATCCGGACGATGACGGTGACGGCATCCCGGATGACAAGGAGAAGGAAGACAAGACCAACCCGAAGGTTCCGAACCAGAACCTGGACTACGAGCCGGAGTACACCGACGTCACCGGTAAGCCTGGTGAGGACGTCAAGGTGGACAAGCCAACCTTCAAGGACAAGGATGGCAACCCGACCACGCCGCCGGAGGGCACGAAGTTCACCCCGGGTGAGAACACCCCGGATGGCGTGACCATCGATGAGAACACCGGTGAGATCACGGTGACCATCCCGGAGGACGCCAAGCCGGGCGACAAGATCACCGTTCCGGTGGTTGTGACCTACCCGGATGGCACGAAGGACAACGTTGACGTCACCGTCACGGTGACCGACAAGGACAAGGACCTTTACGAGCCGTCCTACGAGGACAAGCTCGTCGTCCCGGGCAAGGAGACGAAGTCTTCGCCGACCTTCACCGACAAGGATGGCAAGGACGCGACCGCTCCTGA
>NZ_KV787954.1:0-51214 GCF_001807155.1 Corynebacterium sp. HMSC05C01
TCACCGTCCACCGGAATCATGACACCCCAGATCTTGCGTGCAATGTTTGGGATCGCAAGTGTTGGCGATTGCACGTTGGGCGAGGACCCTAAGGTATTCCCAGTAAATGTTAAGTAGACCCACGCCCAAAATTACGAAGATGGTTACGCTTTGAACGGTTTCGCCGCTTGAGTCCTTGAAATACCTTTCAGGGTCCTTTTCAATTACGAAGTAAAGACCAACTAACGCAACTACACCGGTAAGGAATGCCCCGAGGGAGATGGGGCTGTTGCTGCCCAAGTCCATTGAGAGATTCGCAAGATCGTCATATGTGGAGATTGCGGTAAAGCCGACCGGAAGAAGCGAAATTACTGCTATAGCTCCAGTAACGGCGGTAGCCCCGAAAAACTCGGGTAGAGTTCTATTTTCAGGATGGGGTGCGTTTCGGTCGTTGAATTCATTTTGTATCGAAATTTTTTCAGGGGCGGGCAGTGGCTCCATAAGTCCATACCTTAATTTTTGATGTGTACTTTCTGGGGGGTTCTCATCTTAGAGTGCATAGTTGGTTTTGATCTACTTGCTCAACCTCAACCAAAGGTCGAATAAACAGGGGGATCAACCGGCGGTTGAGGGTTGCCCAGGTCAACTCGTGTGACGCAAGATCGTCCACGAGCAACCAGAGGCCGTTGGGGAAGACGAACCTCTCGTCTCGCACTCAGCCACCTTCATCCGACTAGTCACCGGAGCAGGTGGATTAAAGACCCGCTTAGTCACCGGGGCAGGAGTGTGCCGAACAAGCACTGCCGCAGCAGTGCAGCAAGCAGTGCAACGCACAGAAGGGTCCCCACCGATGACGACAACACTGGCTGCGCCCCGCGCGTGCCGTCCGACACGCAATCGACTCACGTGGACGCTCCACATTGAGGGGATGTTGGGGCGGGTGCGTGGGGTCGTCGAGAAGCAAATGCTCTTATTGCCCGAGGGTGAGCCGGGCGAGGTCTGGTTCACGCGCTGGCAGCGGCGGCCGGATCGCACGTACTCGTGCAGCGAAACGATCCGCGCCACGGAGGCGGAGATTGAGCCGTTTCGGCGCGCGATTGAGCGGTTGGCGGCGGAGGAGAACTTCGTGGCGAGGCTGACGCAGCGCTCGTACCATGGGGCGCATGTCTACTAAATATCGAGTACAAAATCCGAAGAACAACGAGATTGTCGCAACGTACGATTTCATTAGCGACGACGCCCTCGACACCGCCCTGACCACCGCAAACGACACGTTTAAGCAGTGGCGCGAGAAGTCGTTTGAGGAGCGTGCGGAGGTGCTGCGGAAGGTCGCGAAGCTTTTCGACGACAAACGCGACGAACTCACCCGCATCATCGCCGAAGAGATGGGCAAGCCGGTCGATCAGGGCGACGGTGAGATCGACGACGTAGTCGAGATTTTCAATTACTACGCCGACAACGGCGCCGAGTTCGGGGCTGACGATGAGATCCCGAACAAGCGTGGCGGCACGTCGATTATGCGCAAGGTTCCGTTCGGCGTGATCCTGGGCATCATGCCGTGGAATTACCCGTATTACCAGGTCGCGCGCTTCGCCGCGCCCGCGCTGATGGCCGGCAACGTCGTGCTGGTCAAGCACGCGGAGATCTGCCCGCGTTCGGCGGAGGCGATCCAGAAGATTTTCGACGAGGCCGGCGCGCCCAAGGGGCTGTTCACGAATCTGTACGCGAAGCATTCGCAAATCTCGCGCATTATTAACGACGACCGCGTCCAGGGCGTTTCCCTCACCGGCTCCGAGCGCGCCGGGCGTGCCATCGCCTCCCAGGCCGGTCAGGCACTGAAGAAGTGCGTGCTCGAGCTGGGCGGCACCGACGCCTACATCGTGCTCGACTCCACCGACATCCCCGCCGCGGCGAAGACCGCGTGGAACAAGCGCATCGGCAACACCGGCCAGGCCTGCACCTCCAACAAGCGCATGATCGTGATGGAGGACATTTACGACGAATTCGTCGACGAACTCGTCTCCCTCGCTTCCAAGTGCGAAGCGGGCGATCCGCTCAACCCGGAGAAGGGCCGTTACTACCCGCTGTCCTCGCGCGACGCCGCCGAAAACCTCGCCCAGCAGCTGAAGATCGCCGTCTCTGAAGGCGCGAACCTGCGCGTTGGCGGCGAGGTCACCGGCAAGGGCGCCTACATCACCCCGGCCGTGATCACCGACATCCCGGTCGGTTCCGACTCCTACTACGAGGAGTTCTTCGGCCCCGTTGCCGAGGTATACAAGGTGTCCTCTGAGGAGGAGGCCATCGAGGTGGCCAACAACTCCCGCTACGGCCTCGGCGGCGCCGTGATGTCCGAGGACGTCGAGCGCGCCAAGCGCGTTGCCGACAAGGTGGACACCGGCATGATCCACGTCAACATCCCGCAGGCCCGCGGCGCCGAACTGCCCTTCGGCGGTGTGAAGGCTTCCGGTCTGGGCCGCGAACTGGGCCCACTGGGCATGGACGAGTTTGTGAACAAGCAGCGCTTCTACATCGCCGGCTCCGACTCGGCGGTGTAAGGAAGCGCGCCCTAGTCGGCGTCGGTGTACTTGCCGTCGCCGAAGGGGTCGTGGATGCGATCCACCAGGTCAGCCACCGAGTCGAAGACGGCGGTGGGGCGGTAGGGGTAGCGGGCGATCTCGGCGTCGTCGCTAATGCCGGAGCGCACAAGTACGGTGCGCATGCCGGCTTCGAGGCCGGATTTCACGTCGGTGTCCATGCGGTCGCCGATCATGACCGTGTTTTCGGAGTGGGCGCCGATGTTGTTCAGCGCCGAGCGCATCATGACGGGGTTGGGTTTGCCCACGTAGTAGGGCTCCATGCCGGTCACGGCGGTGATCATGGCGGCGACGGAACCGGTTGCTGGAACGACGCCGCGCGGGCCAGGCCCGGTCAGGTCGGGGTTCGTCGCGATGAAGCGGGAGCCGCGCCGGATCAGGTTCGAGGCGGTGGTGAGCGCTTCGAAGGAGTAGGTGCGGGTTTCGCCGAGTACGACGAAGTCGGGGTCCGCGTCGGTAAGAATCCAGCCGATTTCGTGCAGGGCCGTGGTCAGGCCGGCCTCGCCGATGACGTACGCGGAGGCCTCACCGGCTTGCTGTGAGAGGAACTTCGCGGTCGCCGTCGCGGAGGTCCAGATCCGTTCCGGTTCGATGTCCAGGCCCATGCGCTGCAGTTTCGCGGAGAGGTCGCGCGGGGTTTGCATCGAGTTGTTGGTCAGCACCATGAACTCGATTTCCTCATCGCGCAGGGTGGAGATGAACTCCTTCGCGCCGGGAATGACGGAGCCCTCTTTGTGCAGCACGCCGTCCATGTCGGTCAGGTATGAAATCATTCGTGTTCCTCCAGGTAGTCGGCGAGTTCGCCGGCGGTGGGGTGGTCGGTGAGCACGGTGTCGTCGATACGCACGCCGAAGTTCTCTTCGATCCGCACGGCGAGTTCGATGCGGTCGAGGGAGGCGATGGCGGTGTCGTCGAAACGCGAGCTTTGCTTGACGACGACCCCCGTCACCTCCTCAACCAATCCCGCGAGACGAGCGAACGTGTCTGCCGGGGTTTCCTCCTCGAGTTGGAGGCCGCCGAGATCCAAGCGCTGCGAAAGTTCCATGCCGTTATGATAGGCCCATGCACCGCCTCGCAGTTCCGGCAGCAGCCGTTGTGATCACCAGCCTCGTCGCCCCCGTCGCCGGCGCCGCAACGATGGCGGAAACGTACAAGCCGTACTTCGCGCCGGAGACATCGCACGTGTACGGCCCGCCGGGCGACTACTACACCAACCCCGTTTACCTGGAGTTGAAGGACGTGCCGGAGGGGGCACGGTGGAGCCTGACCGGGGAGAACACGATCCGCCACCGCTTTCAGGTGGACAAGGTGGACGACAAACTCCGGGTCAACCTCAACCTGAATGGCGATACGCCGGTGCAGCGCGGCGAGAACACGCAGCAGATTCCGGTGCGGGTGCACTTTCCGGACAACTCGACGGACCTCTATTTCCCCGAGGTCACCTTAATCCCGGACCACGCGTTTCTGTACGATCCGGAATACGACTCCGCCGAGGCCGACCCCGGCCAAACCGTAACGCTCACCCCGACCAACGTCCGCCACCTGGACCTTCCTAACGACGCGACGTGGGAGGTCAAGGGCACCTACGACTCGGTTGACCAGAAGACCGGGGCGATTACCGTGACCCTGCCCAAGGACTCCTACGACAGCGCGAACCTTGACGTGACCGCCACGTTCGCCGACGGCTCGAAGCGTTCGACGACGGCGAGGGTGACGAATACGGGACGTGGGGTCGTCGAGAAGCAAACGCCCGCGCCTGCGCCTGCGGGATCGACACCGCTGCAAAAAGTCGCGCTGGTCTTCGGCATCCTCGCCGTCATCGTCGGCATCGGCTTCGCCGCCATGCCCTACCTGGGACAACTCGGATTATGATGCGCACCGGCACCCTTGACCGCGACGGCATCACCATCCACTACTACGACGTCGGCCCCCGCGACGCCGGCCTGACCGTCGTCTACGCACACGGCTTCAACATCGCCGCCGCCGAATACAAACTGCAGGTCGAAGCCATTTCCGGCGTGCGCCAAATCCTTGTCGACGTCCGCGGCCACGGCAAAACCGGCTACACCGACCCCAGTCTGCTCACCATCGACGCCGCCGCCGACGACATCGCCGCCGTCCTACGCCACCTCGGTATCGACGACCCCCTCATCACCGTCGGACACTCCCTCGGCGGTCCGATCTCCCTGTCCCTGATGCGCCGCCACCAGTTCAACTGGGTCGGATCCGTGCAAATCTCCAGCACCGTCGACCCCTTCACCGCCCGCGGCCTACCACGCCTCCTCGGTGGGGGATTCGGCCGGTCGCTCGGGTGGTTTGTGGATAGGCTGCCGCACGCCGCCGAAGGCATCCGACGCCTGGTCACCGACATGATCGCCCCGATCCTCGCACGCTGGTTCTACTTCCGGCCCGTGCCGTGGTCCCTGATCACATTCCACGCCCGCATGATCAAAGCCACGCCGCTCGCCACCTATCGAGGCTTCTTCGACGACCTCCAAACCCACTCCGAACGCGGCGCCGCCGCCGTCCTGGCCACCATCCCCGGCTACATCCTCGTCGGCGACCGCGACAACGTCGCCCCCGTCAGCCAATCCGCCGAACTCGCCGCGATCTGGCCGGGCGCCTACTTCCAAATCCTGCCCGAGTCAGGGCACATGCCGCCTCTCGACGCCCCCGGCGCCGTCACCGCCGCCATCGAGCGCGTCATCGCCCTGGCGCGAGGGTAGGGCAGGCGCGACCGCGCCTGCGACAGCCACCAGCCGCCGAGGTTTCTGACACATTCCGGCAGAATCTGTCAGCGCCGGGAATCGTCGCAGGTCAGCGGGTTTTGAGGTGGGCGCCGATGTGAAGTCTGTCAGGAGCATCTGCTCCTGGCCAAAATAATTCCCGGGTCCGCGCCGATTTGTGGAACTATTTTGGCTCCGCGCGGCTCACAAAATCGGCGACCTGGGGAAACGCAGCCGCGGAGAGTTCCAAAACCGAAGAAAGTTCCCGGCCGGGGAACTATTTTCGGAAAGGGTGGCAGGCGGAAAGACGAGCCACCTCACACAACGAAAACCGCCCCAGCCAATGAAAACAGGCCGGGGCGGTGGAGGTCAGAGAACTACTCGGCGGCGTTCTCCGGGCCCTCGTCGTCGGAGTCGAGGGTCGGCTTCGCGGCGGTCGGATCGTCGATCTTCAGATCCTTTGCAGCCTTCGCCACAACATCGCGATCGATCTTGCCTTCGTTGGCCAGGCCCATCAGGGCGGCGACGGCCATGGACTCGGCGTCGATGTTGAAGAAGCGGCGGGCGGCTTCGCGGGTGTCGGCGAAACCGAAGCCGTCGGCACCAAGCACGATGTACTGGCCCGGGACGTAGGCGCGAATCTGCTCCTGCAGGTCGGAAGCGAAATCGGAGGTCGCGATGTACGGGCCTTCGGTCTGCTTGAGCTGCTTGGTCGCAAATGCCTCTTCAACCTCTTCGCCCGGGTTGCGGAGCTGCTCGGCAGCCTTGCGCTGACCCTCACGGGCGAGTTCGGTCCAGGAGGTGACGGAGTAGATCGCGGCGCCGACGTTGTACTTCTCCTGCAGGATCTCCTGGGCGCGCAGTGCCTGCTGCATACCCACGCCGGAGGCGAGCAGGGAGACCTTGTGTTCGAGGTCCTTGCCTTCGTCGTAAAGGTAGATGCCCTTGTGCAGGCCCTCAACGTCGAGGTTGTCCGGGCGTGCCGGCTGGTGGTGCGGCTGGTTGTAGACGGTGATGTAGTACATCACGTCCTCGTCCTTGTCCGCGCCCTGGCCGTACATGCGCTCGATGCCCTTGGAGATGATGTACGGCATCTCGTAGGCGAACGCCGGGTCGTACGGGATGACGGCCGGGTTGGTGGATGCCAGGATCGGGGAGTGGCCGTCCATGTGCTGCAGGCCCTCTCCGAAGAGGGTGGTGCGGCCGGCGGTTGCGCCGACGATGAAGCCGCGGCCCATCTGGTCGCCGGCGGCCCAGAAGTTGTCGCCGGTGCGCTGGAAGCCGAACATCGAGTAGAAGATGTACATCGGGATCATCGGCTCGCCGTGGGTGGCGTACGACGTTGCTGCTGCGATGAAGGATGCGGAGGAGCCGTCCTCGTTGATGCCTTCGTGCAGGATCTGGCCATCGGTGGACTCGCGGTAGGACAGCTGCAGGTCGTGGTCGACCGGCACGTAGTTCTGGCCGTGCGGGTTGTAGATTTTCTGGGTCGGGAACCAGGAGTCGAGGCCGAAGGTACGGGCCTCGTCCGGGATGATCGGGACGATGCGCTTGCCGATCTCCTTGTCGCGCATGATCGCCTTGAACGTGCGCACGAGCGCCATGGTGGAGGCGACTTCCTGCTTGCCGGAGTCCTTGAACAGGGCCTTGAAGGTCTTTTCAAAGTCAGGCTGCTCGAGTGGGGTGTACTGCTCCCGACGCTCCGGCAGGTAGCCGCCGAGTTCCTCGCGGCGTGCCTTGAGGTACTTGATCTCCTCGGCGTCCTCGCCCGGGTGGTAGTACGGCGGCAGGTACGGATCCTTTTCCAGTTCTTCGTCGGAAATCGGGATCTGCTGCTTGTCGCGGAAGAGCTTCAGGTCTTCCAGGGCCAGCTTCTTCATCTGGTGGGTTGCGTTGCGGCCCTCGAAGTTGTGGCCGAGGCCGTAGCCCTTGACGGTGTGGGCGAGGATGACGGTCGGCTTGCCCTTGGTCTCCAAGGCGCGCTTGTAGGCGGCGTAGACCTTGCGGTAGTCGTGGCCGCCGCGGCGCAGGTTCCAGATCTCTTCGTCGGTCATGTCTTCGACGAGCTTCTTGGTGCGCTCGTCGCGGCCGAAGAAGTGTTCGCGGACGTAGGCGCCGTCGTTGGCCTTGAAGGTCTGGTAGTCGCCGTCCTTGGTGGTGTTCATGATGTGGACGAGTGCGCCGTCCTCATCCTTTTCCAGCAGTTCGTCCCACTCGCGGCCCCAGACGACCTTGATGACGTTCCAGCCGGCACCGACGAAGAAGCTCTCCAGTTCTTGGATGATTTGGCCGTTGCCGCGCACTGGGCCGTCGAGACGCTGCAGGTTGCAGTTGATCACGAAGGTGAGGTTGTCCAGACCGTAGAGGGAAGCCATCTGGATGAGGCCGCGGGATTCGGGCTCGTCCATTTCGCCGTCGCCAAGGAATGCCCAGACGTGCTGCTGGTCGGTGTCCTTGATGCCGCGGTCCTGCAGGTACTTGTTAAAGCGTGCCTGGTAGATGGCGTTCATTGGGCCAAGGCCCATGGACACGGTTGGGAACTCCCAGAAGCCCGGCATGCCGTGCGGGTGCGGGTAGGACGGCAGGCCGCCCTGCTTGCGGGAGTGTTCCTGGCGGAAGCCGTCCAGGTCGTCTTCGGAAAGGCGGCCTTCGAGGAAGGCGCGGGCGTACATGCCTGGGGAGGCGTGGCCCTGGAAGAAGATCTGGTCGCCGCCCTGTGGTGCGTCCTTGCCCTTGAAGAAGTGGTTGAAGCCAACTTCGTAGAGGGCTGCCGCGGAGGCGTAGGTGGAGATGTGGCCGCCGACGCCGATGCCCGGGCGCTGTGCGCGGTGCACCATGACGGCGGCGTTCCAGCGCATCCAGCGGCGGTAGCGCTTCTCAATTTTCTCGTCGCCAGGGAATTCTGGCTCGAGTTTGGTTGGGATGGTGTTCACCAGGTCGGTGGAGGACAGCGCCGGCAGCGGTACGCGCTTGGCGTTGGCGCGCTCAATGAGGCGAAGCATGAGGTAGCGGGCGCGCTCCGGGTCGGACTCCTCGAGCAGGCCGTCGAGGGAGTCCATCCACTCTTGGGTTTCCTCCGGGTCCGCGTCATGCAGGTAGGAAGCTACGCCTTCGCGCAGCGACAGGATATTCGTATCGACGTCGTTTGCGTTCTTCACGCGACCATCGATCATCTCGGTGTCCTTTTCGGCCACTTCAACCTCCTGGGTTCATCGGGGCAATACACCGACAAGGATACGTTCTTTTGGTCGCTAGTTCTTACATCGGATGGCTTTTGGTGAGACTAATTGTTGGTTTGTCGCCATTGAGCACGGTGGGGCGGTATGCTGTCGTGCATTCGTACAACTACAACTGGAGGATTTAGACACTTGAGTGCCACAGGAGTGGACACCTACGCCGACCGTTTTGGGGTTGGCCCCGACCTTGTCGTTCAGGAGATCGGCTGGGGCGAGGATGCGGATTCGTCCATCTCGGAAGCCATCGAGGATGCCATCGGAGCAATGCTTCTTGACGACGACACCCTCGAACCCTGCGACCTCGTCCTCCTTTGGTTCCGTGAAGGCGACGGTGACCTTGTCGATGAACTCGTCGATGCCACCCGCAACCTCGGCTCCGGTGGCCGCATCTGGCTGATGACGCCCGGCGCCGGCTTCCCGGGTGTTGTCGCACCGGGCCTGATCGCAGAGTCTGCCCAGTTGGCCGGTCTGCTGCAGACCAAGGCCGACCGCTTCGGTGACTGGCAGGGCTCCTGCCTCGCCGCCTCGAAACGGTAGTTTTTGGCGCTTAGCCTGCAGGTTTTCCTTTTCCGGTCGTGCTTTGGTAGTGTTACCGGGCAGCGCGCCGTTAGCTCAGCTGGAAGAGCAACTGGTTTACACCCAGTAGGTCGGCGGTTCGAGCCCGTCATGGCGCACCAGGTCAAGGCCCCTCTTCGGAGGGGCCTTTTCGTAGCTTGGTGTGAGTCCGCAGGCTGGGGTGGGTTAAGGCTCAAAATGGGGTTAAGGCTCAAAAAGTGTGTCTGCTATCGGCGTGACATTCTCATTAATGCTCTGCCGTTCATTGGGCGAAAGAATATGTTACCGTCATCTCACAAGGCGTCTTAAGTGAGCAAGAGCTCACAGGACATCTCGACAGAGCAAGCTCTCGCAGAATATTCTTAGAAAGAGGTTAGGAATGCGCCTACTCTTTAGAAGGGCATTGGCAGTTGCACTTTCGGTATCGGCGCTAGGAATCTCCTCCCCTACGACGGTAACGGCAAAGCCAATTGACGTCGCCGAGGCGCAGATGTTATTTGCCGAGGATTCGAACCTCACCGTGGCTGAAGAGGCATCTTTTAGGGCGATGGACAGGTATGTTGATTTTGAACATGCACGGTTTGATTATCGAGCAGCTCAGTCGGATCCAGACGTGGATTCTGGTGTACTGAATGAGTTCTCAGGAACTCTTCTTGCGCAAGGCTGGAATGTTGACGCGGACGAATCAGACCTAGCGATTCTTGAACGCGAAGCGGATGCTATCGAACCGGCTATTCAGTTTTACGATGCATGTCAAGGACGGAATGGGTTCCAAAAGCTACCACCCGGTGTCTTGCTAAATAGCTGCGCGGCATCTGCACTCCAGAATGCGTACGCCGCTGGCGCTGGTGTTGCCGCGTTAGCTGCGTTAATTACTGCAGAAACAGGTGTAGGCGGGGTTCTTGCTGGCGCTATTGCTGGAGTCTTAGCGGCGGAATCTGGCATTTTAGGCATCTGCGGTTCGTGGAATCGAGGAATTAGACTTTTCCCTGGTGGAATTTGTTGGTCACAGTAGGTATAAATGCGCTTGCTACGTGTTGTCATCGGTATCATTATCGCTATAGGTGTTATCCTGAGTATTATTCAGGTAGCACTTTCTGCGTGGTCTAATCCGATTTTGTCCGTAGGTCCCATTTTATCGATTACAGGTGCTCTAGCGGGCATTTTGTACGTAGTCTTGGTGAGATACCGTAAACGAGACAGAGGCTAGTATATTCAAATTCTTGCTTCCTGCGTGAGCCGCTACTCTATAACTACTATTTGAGCGTTAAGGGTCAAAAAGGGTGTCTAGCTCGGCGTGTCGCGAGGGTTAGATGTGGCCTTTTTGGATGCCGATTGAGTGGGTGTAGTTGGTGTCGATAGCGCCCTCGTAGAAGGCTGGTCGTCGAAGTTTCGTGGTCGGCTTGGTTCTCGTTTCGGGTCAGGGGGATACTTTGGCCAGTTAGTCCTGACCCCAGTTGGGCTGCCCGGCGATCTCAACGGGGTCGTCAGGCAGTTCCGTTTTTAGGTAGAGCCACCAATCCAACATGCGGCGTTGATGTTCCCGGATCTTCCCCGGTGGGTGCGGGCCAGCAGTTTCAACTGGGCGTTGATTCCGCCTTCCGGCTGTTTGGTGGCTTTGATCCGGCTGGCGTCGAGCACACCGTCGGGTGGGGCGAGGTAGACCAACAGTAAGTTGCCCCGCCATAGGTGGTTGAGGCTGTTGTAGGCCTTGCGGGTGCGTTCATGAGTCCATGACCAGGCGCGTTGCCGTGTCGCCGGGTCGGTTGTGAACGTTTTCTGGTTCATCCAGTCACGGTAGATAGTGCCGTATTCGTGCAGTTGCGCACCCCACGCGGCCGCCTCGTCAAGATCGGTGATCTTCGTGAGGTTGAGCGCGATCTGGTAAATCGCTCGTCCTGCATCGGTGCGGGGACGTGCGGTGGTGTGCCGGCGCACCACGCGTTGGGCGTGGACGAGGCAGCGCTGCACTTTCGTTGTGGGCCAGCATGCCTTGATTGCGCTGGCAGCGCCTTGGCCGCCGTCAATGACAGGGATCAGGGGCGCGGGGATACGTTCGAGCAGTCGTTGGTAGTCGCGGGTGGTTTCACGTGTGCACCAGTGCCAAGCGATGACGTGATCCAAGGTGGCAGCAACAATCAAGCATCCGCCGGCGGTGTAGGTGCCGTCAAGAAAGACCTGGTCGTAGACCCAGCCTTCGTGCCCGATCGTGGGATCGGGGACATCAACTAGCCAGAAGTGTTCAAACCGGTGTTGCAGCGTACGCGGATGACATCCTGCTCCGGCGGCAGCGGTTTCCAAGCTCGCACCGGTTGTGAGGTGGGTGATAAATGCTGCGAAGGCAGCGGAGTTGGTGATATCGGGGAGCTGCTTGGTGGTGGAAGCGCCGCACATTTTGCACCGTCACCGGCTGCGGTTGGCGGAGGTCTTACCGTTGCGTTTCATTTCCCCACCGCATTGGCAGCGTGGTCTGTTCTTCGGCATTGATCAAGCCAACACCAGCCCCTACCACACACTGCTGTCACCCCCCG
The DNA here is from genome assembly GCF_001807155.1 of Corynebacterium sp. HMSC05C01. NCBI lineage: Bacteria > Bacillati > Actinomycetota > Actinomycetes > Mycobacteriales > Corynebacteriaceae > Corynebacterium > Corynebacterium sp. HMSC05C01. The sequence continues at coordinate 11,622 of NZ_KV787954.1, forward strand.
GTTTTTCGTCACCATGGCGCGGATATAAGCCCCAGGAGCATATACTTTCAGGAAAACTCCCGATCATCTCAAACAAATCGACGAATCCAGACACACATTTTGTCGCTTAACCCGAACCGGTACCTAGAGCGATCGGTTCTCGATGGCGGCGAGGATGCCCAGTTCGAACGCCGGGGTGTTGCCGTCGAACTCCACGTCTGCGACGTCCCATTCGGAGAACTGCACCCGAGCGGAGCCGGTGGTGGCGGTGGGGGAGTCGGGGACGATGGAGATGTCGTGGAGAGAGTGGTCAAGCGCGGCGCAGGCTAAGCCGGCGCGGGCTGGCAAAGTACCGCCGTCGGACAGGGCGAAAAGGGGCTGGCCTTCGGGGTCGGTGAGAAGCGACAAGGTTGCGAAGGGGCGGTTGGCGAAGGCGACGGCGTGGTCGAAGGCGGCGTCTTCAATATCGGCTGGTTCGACGCCCGGGGCAGGGACGACGCCGGCGTCGGCGAGGGTGCGGAGGACGGAATCGAGCGACATCAAAACCCCTTCAGAGACCATGGGACAGAGTTAGCGTTCTTGTTCCTTATCGTAAGCCTTGGCCCACGGGTTGGTGCGGGAAGAACCGTAGCGCTGGCGGGAACGCGTAGGAGCCGCAGTCGGGGTCTGAGCGGACGGCGCCGGGGCGGTTTCTTCGCCGGGGACAGGGGAAGGCTCGGGGCCGCTGCCGGACACGGTGTCGTCGTTAAGCAGTTGCTTCTGTTCCTCTGCGTAGCGGCGGCGTTCGCGGCTTTCGGAGAACAGGAAGTAGAGCAGGGCGCCGGGGGCGGCGACGCCGAACAGGATCCACTGGAGGCCGTAGGAAAGGTGGTTGCCGGTTTCGAGTTGGGGCAGGGGGATGGCGGTGAGGGTGCCGGGTTGGTCTGAGAGTAGTTGGAGGTACGGCTCGACCATGACCGCCCCCGCGTCGACTCCGGTCAGCTCCCCAACCTGGGTGGGGTTGATGGAGTGGACCATGTCGAAGCCCTGGTCGTGGATGGGCGCGGTCGGGTGGGTCGCTTCGGCGGCGCGCAGCATGCCAGTGATGGTGACGTCGCCGGTAGGAGCCGCGTCGATGTCCGGCACACCGGTGGAGCCTTCGGCGGGGACCCAGCCGCGGTTGACAAGGATGGTGCGGCCGTCGTCAAGCGTGAACGGCGTGAGCACCTGGAACGCAGGGGTGCGGTCGACGGAACGCAGGCGAAGCAACACGTCGTTGCCCGTGTAGTGGCCGGTGGCGACCACACGTGACCATTCGTCGGCGGGTGCGAGCGTGGTGCCGGGCAGGCGGTCCACCAGCGGTTCCGGGTCGCGGTCGAACGCGGCGGAGATGTGTTCGTTGCGTTCGACTAACTGTTCGTTCTTGCCGAGTTGCCAGGGCGCGAGGAACGTGAAGGCAAAGTAGGAGAAAATGCCGACGACGATCGCCGCGATGATCCAGCCGGGGTTGAGCAGTTGGCGCCACCACGGCTTTTGGGAGGACTTGTTGGCATTCACGCCCACTTAGCCTAGCTGATCGCGCACCCAGCGGATAATGCCGTCGGCGGCGGCTTCGATCTGCTCGCGCACCACGGTGAAGCCCTCGGGCCCGCCGTAGTACGGGTCGGCAACGCCAGCGCCCTCAGGTGCGGCGGGGTCGAAGGAGCGCAGCAGACGGACCTTGTCTTCGGGCACGCCGCGCACGACCAACTCCGACACGTGGTTGGTGTCCAGCGCGACGATCAGGTCGGCTTGCTCCTGCTCGTAGCCAAACTGTTGGGCGCGGTGGGCTTCGCCGTCGTAGCCGTGGTTGGCCAGTTCGCGCCGGGCGCGTTCGTCGGCTTTGTGGCCGACGTGCCAGTTGCCGATGCCTGACGACGACACGCGCACCGCATCGCCCAGTCCCGCGTCCTCCAACTTGGAGCGCACGATGACCTCGGCCATCGGGGAGCGGCAGATGTTGCCGGTGCAGACGAAATCAATATGCAGCACGGATGATCCTTTCCAACTCGCGTGCGTCCGATGCTACGTAGGTCGCCTCGTCCCATTCGGGTGCGGCACCGTAACCCCAGGTCACGGCAACACTCGGGATGTCAAAGGTGGCGGCGCCGGTGAAGTCGTGGGTGCGATCCCCAATCATCAGGGGACGTTTTGGCGCGACGTTGTCCAGCACGTACCGGATCACGTCGGCCTTCTTGGCGCGTACGCCGTCGTTAGATGCAGCGCCCAAAAAGTCGATGTGTTCGAGCATCCCTGCGCGCTCGAGGGCGGCTCGCGCGAAGCGTTCGCTTTTCGACGTCGCCGTGCACACCCCAAAACCTTCCCCCTTCAACCTGGCCAGCAGGTCGGCCATGCCGTCGAAAACCTCGAAGCGTTGCCAGCCTTCGGTGGACATGTAGGCGGAGTAGGCCTGCATGGCTTGTTCGACCTGGTCAGGCGACATGCCGAGCGCGCGCATCGATTCCGGCATCGGTGTCCCGGGGATGCGTTTGATGAACTCCTCGTCCGGTTTATCCCAGCCCACGGCCTCTAATCCGAGGAGGAATCCGTGGCGGATGCCGGGGAATGAGTCGATGAGGGTGCCGTCGACGTCGAAAAGCAATGTGGTGTTCACACCTCACCACTGTTCCAAATTTGTAGGCTGGCTGCCATGACTGCTGTGACTGTGCAAGACGTTGTTGATGCCCTCGAGGCTGCCTACCCGCCGGCGCTGGCGGAAAGTTGGGACCAAGTTGGCCTGGTCTGCGGCGACCCGGATGCTGAGGTGACCAAGGTTGCGTTCGCGTTGGATTGCACGCTGGAGGTCGCCGAACGGGCCGTGGCGCAGAGTGCGCAACTGTTGGTTGTGCACCATCCGTTGCTGCTGCGTGGTGTGCATTCAGTGGCGGCGAATACCCCGAAGGGCAAGGTCATTCACACGTTGCTGGCTGGCGGCTGCGCGCTGTTCGCTGCGCACACGAACGCCGATTCGGCGCGCCCGGGTGTGTCGGACAAACTCGCCGAACTCGTCGGCATCCCTCCCGGCCGTCCGATCAAGCCAGTGCTTCTTAACGCCACCGACCGCTGGGGCGTCCACGTCCCACCCGCGGATGCCGACGCGTTGAAGCGCGCCCTGTTCGATGCCGGCGCGGGCGAGATTGGAAACTACCGCGAGTGCGCCTTCACCACTGAGGGCACCGGCGAGTTCACCCCGGTCGAGGGCGCCGACCCGACCGACGGCACCGTCGGCGAGCACTTCACCGCCGAGGAGATGCGTGTGGAGTTCGTGGCGCCGGCGAGGCTGCGGCGTGGGCTCGTCGATACGCTACGCGCGAACCACCCTTACGAGGAGCCGGCGTTCGACATCGTCCAGATCGAGCACACCGGGGATTTGTCCACGGCCACCGGGCTGGGGCGCGTGGGCGAGTTGCCGGAGCCGATGACGCTGCGCGAGTTCACCCAGCAGGTGGCCAACGCGCTGCCGGAAACCGCGTGGGGCGTGCGCGCCGCCGGCGATCCGGACCAGATAGTGCGCAAGGTCGCGGTGTCGTCTGGCTCCGGCGACTCGTTCCTTTCGGATGTGTCCAAACTCGGTGTGGACGTGTATGTCACCTCCGATCTGCGCCATCACCCGGTCGACGAGCACCTGCGCGCCGGTGGGCCTGCCGTGATCGATACCGCCCACTGGGCCAGCGAGTTTCCCTGGACCGAGCAGGCAGAGAGTATCGTGGCCCCTCTAGGCGTGGACACCGAGATCCTGCACATCCGCACGGATCCCTGGACCGTGTCCGCGCACCCCGCGAACTAAAGGAGTACCGATGCACCTATCCCAAGACCTGCAACCCGTCCTCCTGGAGCTCGCGCTCGCCGACGCCGCCAAGGGCCAGACGCGCGTTCGTCCCGAAGTCCAAGAGCTACAGAAGCTTCTCGACGAACGCACGCGCATGACCGAGGCTTCCGCCTCCGCCCAACTGGCCGTGGATGACATGGAACTAGAAATCCTGCGCATCCAGGAAGACGAGCGGAAACTGAAGAAGCGCGAACTCGACGACAAGCGCCAGCTCAGTGCAGAGACCGACCCGGAGCGTCGCAAGGACCTGGAGCACGACCGCTACGCCGCGAAGTCGCGCATCGCGGACCTGCTCTACGAACTCAAGGAAGCCCACAACGAGATCGCTGCGCTGCGCAACAACCGCGACATTCACGCCGCCCGCGTCGATGAACTCAACCGCAAGGTCGAGGCCGCCCAGCGCGCCGTCGATGCGTTGCCGGAAGAAGAAGCGGTGGACACCGACGCGCTGCGTTCCCGCCTGCCGGAGGACGTGCTGAAGGCGTACGACGACATCGGCGCCGCCAAGTTCAACGGCCGCGCCTGCGGCGGCTGCTTCATCCAACTCCCGCCGTCCGAGCGCGCCGAAGTACTCGCCGAGCCGGAGGACACCCTGCCGGCCTGTCCGAACTGCGGCACCCTGCTGGTGCGCGTGAACCCGGCCACCGACGAGGTGTAAATGCAGGTCAAGATGTACTGCGACGGCGGCTCCCGCGGAAACCCGGGGGTCGCCGGATCCGGCTCCGTGGTCTACGACGCCGACGGCGAAACCCTCGGTGAGATCGCGTATGTGGTGGGCAAAAAGTCCACCAACAACGTCGCCGAATACTACGGACTGATCCGCGGGCTGGAGGCGTGCCGCGAGGTCGGCGCCACGCGGGTGGATGTATTCATGGACTCCAAGCTCGTTGTCGAGCAAATGACCGGCCGGTGGAAAATCAAACACCCGGACATGCAACAACTCGCCCGGGAAGCCCGCGACCTCGCCTCCTCCTTTGAGAAGGTCACCTACACCTGGGTTCCGCGCGCCAAGAACAAGAAGGCCGACGAGTTGTCCAACGTGGCCATGGACGCGGCCGCGCGTGGCGACAAGCCGGGGATTGTGAAGGGCACCGGCGTGTGGGGCGGCGGTGGCAAGGCTTCGGCCCAAGAGGAGAAGCCGGCGGAGGGGCCGGTCGTCGAAAAGAAAAAGCGCGATGCCGCTGGCCACTGGGCTGGAAACTCCGAACCGCGAACGCGGTTCATTCTGCTGCGGCACGGGCAGACGCAACACTCGGCTGAGATGCGTTTTTCCGGCGTTTCCAACCCGGACCTCACTGATACTGGCCGCGAACAGGCGAAGCGTGCCGCCGAGGCGCTGCGCACGTTCGGGCGCATCGACGCCATCGTTGCCTCCCCGCAAGCGCGCGCTCAGCAAACCGCGCAGTTCGCCGCCGAGGTGCTTGGCCTTGAAGTTCGTACTGACGAGGGCTTCCGCGAGCTCGACTTCGGCGACTACGAGGGCCTGACCCGCGACGAGGCGATTGCGAAGGGGGAGGAGACGTATGCGACGTGGCAGGAATCGCCAAACAACGCGCCCCCTGCCGGTGAGTCGCTGACAGCCTTCCACCGCCGCGTCACCCGCGCCCGACTGAAAATTCAGGAGCGCTACGAGGGCCAGAACGTGCTGGTGGTGACCCACATGACCCCGATCAAATCCATGGTCCGCCAGGCTCTCGGCGCGAACGCCGAACTGTTCAAGCACCTGTTTTTGGATCTTGCCAGCATCTCTGTCGTGGACTACTTCGGTGAATTCGGTGTGGTTCGCTGTGTCAACGACGTCGCCCACCACCGCGGGTAGAGGAGACTGGGGCTACGGACTGGGGGGCGACCGCGGCGGCCACCAACACCGCCGCAAAACCACACGAAATGGCGCCGGCAGTCCAACGTTCGGGGGTGTGTTGGGGGTGTGGCGCTATTGACCTGACGCTCAGCTGCAGTTTAGGTTGTTCTGCACATGGTGCAAACGTTTGCACACATCACTAGCACCCAACACGATCCGGACACACACGGAGGGACCCATGGCAGCACGGGCCACGTTGCGCGAGGTTGCGCTCGACGCGGGCGTGTCGCCGTCCACGGTGTCGCGGGCGCTGGCGGGAAACCCGGCGATCTCGAAACAAACGCGGGACCGGGTGTTTCATTCGGCGGCGAAGTTGAATTACGTGCCGAATTTGCAGGCGAGGGGGTTGCGCTCGGCAGCGTCGACCGCGGTGGGGCTAACCATCCCGAGCCTGGTCAATCCGTTCTTCGCGCAGATGGCGGCGTCGATTCAGCAGGCAGCGGACACCGATGGGTTTTCGGTGATGATCGCCACCACCAACGAGGACGCCGGCCAACTCGACGCCGCGTTGCAGACCTTTAGCGGCCAGCAGCTGGCCGGGGCGATCATCGTGCCGTCGATGCACAGCGCGCCGATGGTGCAGTCGCTGCTGGATCGGGGCCAGAAGATTGTGCAGGTGGATCGGGTGCTGCCGGGGCTGGAGGTGCCGTCGGTGATTACGGACGCGCGACCTTCCATCCGCAAGGCCGTCCAGCACCTCAAGGACAACGGGCATACGCAGATCGGCTATATCGCGGGCCCGTCGAGTACGTCGACGGGGCTGCAGCGCCTGGAAGGCTTCCACGACGCCATCCGCGACACCCCAGAGACGAACGGTCTGATCTTCCGCGGCGGCTACAGCAGCGCGGAGGGCTTCGCGGGTGCCGCGGACCTGCTCAAGCGTGGCGCGTCGGCGATTATCGCGGGGGATTCCATGATGACGGTCGGGGCGCTGCAGTACGTGCTGGACCACAAGATCGGTCTGGGCGAGGACCTCGCGCTGGTTGGGTTTGATGACCAGCCGGCGTTTCAGATGCAGCCCGTTCCGTTGACGGTGATTGAGCAGCATGTGGAGGACGTCGGCAGACGTGCGTGGGAGAAGATCGCCGCGCTGATCCGCGGGGAGCCGACCTCGCAGCACGAGGTGTTACCCACCACATTGACTATCCGAGAATCCAGCAATTTCAACTTCACTTCAAGGAGGTGCAGCAGATGACCACAGCGGTAAAACCCCTGATCCGGTTGGACGGCATTTCGAAGTCATTCGGGCCGATCAACGTGATTGATAACGTCTCGCTCGCCGTCGAGCCGGGTCGCGTGCTTGCGCTGCTCGGCGAGAACGGCGCGGGTAAATCGACGCTGATCAAGATGATGTCGGGCGTGTATCAGCCCACCTCGGGGCGCATTCTTATCGACGATAAACCGGTCACCCTGCCCGACACCAAGGCCGCAGAAGCGCACGGTATTGCCACGATCCACCAGGAGTTAAACCTGGTGCCGACGCTGTCGGTGGCAGAAAACATCACGCTCGGGCGCACGCCGCGCCGGATGGGGTTGGTGAACTTCAAGGAGATGCGCCGCATCGCCGCTGAAGCCATCGACCGCATCGGCCTGAAGGTGGACCTGGACACGCCGGTCGGCGAGCTCGGTATTGCGCGCCAGCAGTTGGTTGAGATCGCGAAGGCACTGTCCATGGATGCGCGTGTGCTGATTCTCGACGAGCCCACCGCGGCCCTTACCGGCCACGAGGTCGACCAGTTGTTCATGGTGGTCGACGACTTGAAGGCCAACGGGGTGGGCATGGTGTTTATCTCGCACCACCTGGACGAGATCGCCCGTATCGCCGACAGTGTGGCGGTGCTTCGCGACGGCAACTTCGTCGCCGAGGTCCCCGCCACCACCCCAGAGGCGGAACTCGTGCGCTACATGGTCGGCCGCGACATTGAGGACCAGTACCCGAAGGTGGATAAAGAGATCGGCAAACCGCTGCTGACCGTGGAAAACCTCACCACGGAAGGCAAGTTTAAGGACGTCTCCTTCGAGCTCCGTGCCGGCGAGGTTGTCGGCCTGGCAGGCCTTGTGGGAGCGGGCCGCACCGAGGTCGTGCGCGCCATCGCGGGTGCCGACCACGTCGATTCCGGCACCGTTTCCATCAACGGCGAACAACTCCCGTCCGGCTCCGTCGCTCAGGCGATCAAGCGCGGCATCGGCCACGTGCCGGAGGACCGCAAGGCGCAAGGCCTCGTGCTTGGGGCCACGGTGGGGGAGAATATTGGGCTGGCCACGTTGCGGTCGTCGTCACGTGCGGGGATTGCGGATGTGCGTGGTCAGCGTAAGCGTGCGGATGACGTCGCCAAGCAATTGCGCGTGCGCATGGCCGGCATCGACCAGGAGATCCGCAACCTGTCCGGCGGCAACCAGCAAAAGGCCGTGTTCGGTCGTTGGGTGCTGGCGGGCTCGAACATTTTGCTTCTCGACGAACCCACGCGCGGTGTCGACGTCGGCGCCAAAGTGGAGATCTACAACATCATCAACGACATCACCCAGGCCGGCGGCGCGGTGCTCATGGTGTCCTCGGAACTGCCTGAGGTTATTGGCATGTCGGATCGCATCCTGGTGATGTCCGGCGGCCGCATCGCAGGCGAACTGCCCGCGGGTGCCACCCAGGACGAGATTATGGCGCTGGCGGTGTCCCACGTCGAAGACCACGTCGAACCACTTACAGAAACGCCGCTTACAGAAACGGAGGCCCGCGCATGACGGGAACGACTACGGATGAGCGCTTGAGTACTCGCCAGCGCGTCATCAACTGGATCATGAACAACGGCGCGCTCGTCGGCCTGATCGTGCTGTGCATCGCGCTGTTCATCGCCACCCCGCACTTCCTCACGGTGAACAACCTGATCAACGTGGGCGTGCAGGCCGCCACCGTGGCGATTTTGGCGTTCGGCATGACGTTCGTCATCGTCACCTCGGGCATTGACTTGTCGGTCGGCGCGGTGGCGGCACTCAGTGCCATGGTCTCGGCCCACTTCTTCGTCGAGGCAGGCTGGCCCGGTTGGATCACGCTGATTGCGGGCCTGCTCACCGGTTTCGCGGCAGGTGCGGTCAGCGGTATCGCCACCGCCTACGGCAAACTCCCGGCGTTTATTTCCACCCTGGCCATGATGTCCATTGCCCGTGGCGCGACCTTGGTGATCTCCCAGGGCTCGCCGATGGCTACTGCCGACGAGGTGAACTGGCTTGGCTCCAATGCCGGCAAGTTCCCCATCCCGATTCTGATGATGCTGTTGGCCGGCGTGCTGTGCTGGTTCATCCTCTCGCGCACCGTGCTGGGCCGTTCCATGTACGCAATCGGTGGCAACGAGGAGGCCGCGCGCCTATCCGGCATTCCGGTTAAGCGGGTGCTCGTCGCTGTGTACGCGCTCAGCGGACTGTTCGCCGCGCTTGCCGGTTTGGTCATGGCTGGCCGCCTGTCGTCGGCGCAGCCGCAGGCCGGTGTGGGCTACGAACTCGACGCGATCGCCGCCGTGGTCATCGGTGGCGCGTCGCTGGCCGGCGGCACCGGTAAGGCCACCGGCACGCTCGTCGGCGCGATCCTGCTCGCCGTGATCCGCAACGGCCTGAACCTGCTGAACGTCAGCTCGTTCTGGCAGCAGATTGTCATCGGCGTGGTCATCGCAGCAGCCGTCGGCTTCGACGTGCTGCGCAAAAAGACCACCGTTTAACCCCTGAACAAGACCCCCTGTTCACAACTTCAAGGAGTACCCGAAATGTCTTTCGCTCGTAAGGCCACCGCCATCGTTGCTGCTGCGGCGATGACCCTGTCCCTGTCCGCTTGCAACCGTGACTCCGCCGACGAGGGCGCGGTCACCCTGGCGCTGTCCACCCAGACCAACCCGTTCTTCGTCCAGCTTCGCGACGGCGCCCAGGAGAAGGCCGACGAACTCGGCATCGCCCTGAACGTCCAGGATGCTTCCGATGACGCTGCGACCCAGATCGACCAGCTCAACAATGCGATCACCTCCGGCACCGACGCCGTGATCGTCAACCCGACCGACTCCGACGCCGTCGTCCCGGCCGTTGAGGCCCTGAACAACGCCAGCATCCCGGTCATCGCCGTGGACCGCTCCTCCAACGGCGGCGACGTTGCTTCCTTCATCTCTTCCGACAACGTCGCCGGCGGCAAGCAGGCAGCCGACGAGCTGGCCAAGGCCATCGGCGAAGAAGGCGAGATCCTGATCCTGCAGGGCATCGCCGGTTCCTCTGCCTCCCGCGACCGCGGCAAGGGCTTCAAGGAGGGCATTGCCAACTACCCGAACATCAAGGTTGTCGGCGAGCAGACCGCTAACTTCGACCGCACCGAAGGCCTGAACGTGGCCACCAACCTGCTGCAGGCGTACCCGAACGTGAAGGCCATCTTCGCGGAGAACGACGAGATGGCTCTCGGCGCTATCGAGGCGCTTGGTGATCGTGCCGGTAAAGATGTGAAGGTCATTGGTTTCGACGGCACCATCGACGGGCTCAAGGCAGTCACCGACGGCCGCATGCACGCCACCATCGCTCAGCAGCCGGGTGAGCTCGGCGCCCGGGCGGTTGAGGAGGCAGCGAAGCTGCTTCGCGACGAAGACGCCACCGCCATCGTCCCGGTCGACGTTGTCACCGTGACCAAGGAAAACGTAGGCGACTTCGAGTAATGCGCAAGACAGGCATTCTCAACGCCCAACTGGCCCGCGCGATCAACGGCCTCGGCCACACCGACACGTTCGCCGTGGCGGACTGCGGCCTGCCCATCCCCGCCGGGGTAGAGGTCGTGGACCTCGCGCTGGTCTTCGGCGTGCCCCGCTTTGCCGATGTCGTCGAAGCGATTCTGGATGAGGTTGTGGTGGAAGGTGCGGTCGTCGCTACGCAAGCGCCCGATGAGGTCGCATTACTTTGCGACGACCCCACCCGCGTCGACCACGAACACCTCAAACAGGCCCTTGCGGACTGCAAGTTCGTGGTCCGCACGGGGGAGACGACCCCGTACGCCAACATCATCTTCCGCAGCGGGGTCCCGTTCTAACCCGGCGTGTTTGTGGCGGTTCCGCTCTCACGCCCTAAAGGCGTATGCTTTAGACCGCGAATGAGCCGGCCGGGCGGCCGCGGCGGCGCGAACCACCTCAGCATTGAGGCAGGCGCACGTCGAGGAAAGTCCGGACTCCACACGGCACGGTGGTTGCTAACAGCAACCCGGAGCGATCCGCGGGAAAGTGCAACAGAGAGTAGACCGCCCCGCCTTGTGCGGGGTAAGGGTGAAAGGGTGCGGTAAGAGCGCACCGGCATGCGTGGCAACACGTGTGGCCAGGTAAACCCCACCGGGAGCAAGGCAAGAACCCCTGCGCGTGCGCAGAGGTCGTCGGATGTGATGAGGCTGCCCGCCCAGTCCGAAGGTAGCTGCTTGAGGCACCCAGCGATGGGTGACCCAGATGGATGGTCGCCACTCCGCTTGCGGGGGACAGAATCCGGCTCATAGGCCGACTCATTCGCCCACTTCGTGGCACGATGGCGTTTTATGAAGCTCTACGCCGCACCCCTGAACTTCCGCGCCATTGCGCGCGAATTCGACGTGCCCACCGACTTTGCGCCATCGTTGCACGCAGAGGCCTCGGAGTTGGTGGACCGTTTCGCAGATGTGCGTATCGACGCCCGCGATATCCCCTTTGTCACCATCGACCCGGCCGGCTCTAAAGATTTGGACCAGGCCGTGTTCGTGGAGCAGCGTGCCGGTGGCGGGTACCGGGTGCGGTATGCGATTGCGGACGTGGCGGCGTTCGTGGACAGTGACTCCGCTGTGCACGAGGAGTCGCTGCAGCGCGGCCAGACGATCTATCTGCCCGACGAGCCGGCACGCCTGCACCCGGAGGAAGTCTCCGAAGGGTCGGCGTCGCTGCTGCCGGACGCGGATAGGCCCGCCGTGCTGTGGACCTTCGACCTGGACGGGGAAGGGGAGGTCGACTCGGCCCACGTCGAGCGCGCACTCGTCCACTCGGTGGCGCGTTTGGACTACGAGGGCGTGCACGCCTCCCTGGAGGATGGCTCAATACACCCCTCGATTGCGCTGTTGCCGGAGGTTGGCCGGTTGCGTCAGCAGTCGTCGCTACGCAGGCACGCGATCAACCTGCGTGTGCCGTCCGTGCGCGTGGCCCGCGACGGAGACGCCTACGAACTCGCCATTGAGCCGCGCCACCCGATCATGGACTACAACTCGGAGATCTCCCTGCTCACCGGCATGGTCGCAGGACAGATGATGGTGGACGCCGGGGTGGGCTTCCTGCGCACCCTCCAGCCGGCGTCTGCGGAAAGTGAAGCCGAGTTTCGCCGCGAGGCACGCAACCTCGGCTTCGACGTCACCGGCGACATCGGTGAGTTCCTTGCCGGCGTGGACGCGGACACCCCGCACGGCATGGCCGTCATGCGCGAAGCCCAGAAACTCCTGCGCGGCTCCGGCTACGTTGACCTGTCCGAGGACGTTCCCGAGGTCCACGCCGGGATCGGTGGCTACTACGCCCACGTTACGGCGCCGCTGCGCAGGCTTATCGACCGCTTCGCCACCGAAGTCTGCCTTGCCATCTGCGCCGGCACACCCGTGCCGGAGTGGGTCACCCGCGACGCCGGACGCATGCTGAAAACCATGGGCCGCTCCTCGCAGCTCGCCAACACGGTGGAAAAAGCCTGCCTGCATCTGACCGAAGCGACGGTGCTCGAGCCGTGGGTGGGCCACAACTTCGACGGTGTGACGCTCAAATCTGGCGAGGAGCAGTCCCGCGTGTTCATCGTCGACCCGCCAGTGCTCGCACCCTCCGCCGGTGCGCCCGAGGAAGGCGTATCCACGAAGTTCTCACTCGTCCACGCCGACATCGACGCCCGCGAGGTCGGCTTCGCCTGGCCCGCGGACTAGCGCTGGACTAGCGCTTACACCTCGAGGCGGGCGACCTCACCCGGGATGATCTCCACGACCTCGAGGTCCTTCGCCATGGTGGCGGCGAACGTGTCGGCGTCTTGCACCGGCACGAACGCGATCACCGCGTCGGAGGTGCCCGTGGCGGCTGGGCGGGCAGCGACGGCACCACGCTCGCGCGCCAGGGCGACCAGCGCGTCCGGGGTGGTCAGGTCGTGGGCCTCGGACGGGGAGTTCAGCAGCGTGAACAGCTCGTTGGCGCGCCGGGAGCGCAGCGCCTTGGCGGCGGCGAGGGAGCGAAGCGTTTCGGTTTCGCAGAACTGCACCCACTGGCGGGCGACGTCGGGATCGGGTGCGGTCTCGTCGCCAACGGAGCGGCGTGCCTCGACCCACTGGACGACGCGGTTGGTGGCGTCGGGCAGTTGGCGAAGGGATTCGACGCCGAAGTTGGAGCAGGCGGCGTCGATAAACTCGCGGCGGTGCGCAATCGCCTTAGTCTGCACGTCGTACGGCTTGCCCAATTCCTTGGCCAGGGAGAACACGCGCACGCCGTGGCGGGCGGGGTGGGGCGCTTCGGTCAGTGACCCGTCGGCGTAGTCGAGAACACTTACGCCTGTGCCACCGCCACGCAGGGCCACGGAGTGGCGAGCGCGCAGCACCGCCAGCGATGAGTAGGTGGCTACGGCGTGCGAGCAGATCTCCGCGAGCCGGGTGCGGAAGGGTGCGGTATCGATGTCGCCGTGACCGCCCGCCAACGCCAGCGCGATCGCGGCGTCGGCGGCGTACAGTGAGCCAAGACCGGCACCGAGCGGCACGTCGGACTCCACCGTAATGTCCAGGCCTGCAGTGTCGCGGGAGAGAACCTGGCGTTGGATCAGCGACTGCACCAGCCCAGTCCAGCGTCGTGCGAGCGGGTCCTCAATCTCGTCCTCGTGCAGCGCGGCCAGGGTTGTTTTGGCGGTGAAGTCGCCGAAGGGGCCGCGGGCGGTCAGGGCGATGGTGTCGTCGTCACGCGGGCTCGCCGCCGCAGCCGCACGTAGCGACGCCGTCCCAGCCAACGTCACGCCACCAAAGTGGTCAACGTTCTCGCCGATCAACACCCACGTCGCCGGTGCGGACGCCACATGTCCGTCACCTGGGTGAGCTGCGCGGACGCGCTGGGCGGGGGAAGTTTTGGGGGTTTGAAATGCTGCCATTACACGCTCCTTAACGGCCACCACACTACCAACCGTCTCGGTAGGGTAGGGGCGGTAAAAGCAACGAACATAAAGGAGCAGATCATGGCTGACGAGCAGTACTACTACAACCCGTCTACCGGCGAGGTCACCCAGGGCAAGGAAGCCTCCTGGGATAACCGCATGGGCCCGTACGCCACGCGCGAGGAAGCTGAAAACGCCCTGGCGATTGCAGCGCAGCGCAACAAAGCAGCGGATGCCGCCGACGAAGCCGACGATGACTGGGGCGAGACCCCTTCTTGGGAGAAGTAAGCCCCGTGCCCAGCCGGTCTAGCCGGTGTTACGGCTTGATCTTCTTAAACGCCTTGCGCACTTCGCGCACGGTGTCGTCGTAATCGCGAAGCGACGCCTCGCCGCGGTCGAGTTCGCGCTGGTAGAGCATGCCGTAGGAGAAGGTGTCCTCGCCGCGCTCGCGGGCTTGTCGTGCAAGACGCTCGATGCGGTCGCGTGAGGTCACCGCGTCCTGGAAGTCACCCAACTGGCTTTGCAGCGCCTTGCACGCCTTGGCCAAACGCCCTGCCTTCAGACCAGCTTCCTGGGCTGCGACTGCGGAGTAGCGCAGCTTCTTCGCGGCCTTGCGCACGTCGTGGACGTACTCCTCGCGCTCGTGCAGCGGCAGGGTGGTGTCGTCGTAGTATTCGGCGACCTTTTTGTGGCGCTTCTTCAACTTCTTGTAGCCGCGCTTGAGGTGGTCGTAGAGGACCTCCTTGGATTGTTTCTTCTCCGACTTGGCACCATCGGCATCCCCAGCGCCGCCAGTAACCGCCACCGGCGGCTCCGCAAGCAACGCATCTACGGCATCCAGCAGCGACATGAACCGCTCGGAGTCCAGCATTTCCACAATGTCGGCGTGGGCGGCCTCGTAGTCGCGGCGCATGTCGTGTTCGATGTGGGTGCGCGCGGTGTCGTCGATAAGCCCAGACTCGTCGGAATCCAGCAGGGCGAGGAAACGCTCCTCCACAACCTCAGCGTCACGGGCGATGCCGAGCACGCCGGCGGAGAACTTCAGTTCGTCCTCCAACGTCGCAAGCGCTTCGCCTTCGAGGATGCCCTCGAACGTTTCCAGCAGGGAACGCATCTCGCGGGTGGCCACGCGCAGTTGGTGGACGGAATCGAAGTCATCGGCACGCACGCGTGGCTCCCAACCGACGATCGCATCGCGCTGTTTGCGTAGCGACGACACCACCGCCGCAGCCGGCGTCCCCTCCTCAACTTCGCCTTGGACGTGTGGGGGCAGGGGAGCGGACTTGATCGAATCCCCAAGCGCCGTGGCCAACTTCGACGGCGAGGAGGACTTGCGCGCGCCCGCAGAGATCAGGAAAGACCCTGCCTGGGTAATCAGGTCATCGCCCGCCTCGGTGTCCGCAAGGGCGTCGGCGAGTTCGAGCTCCCATTCGCGCCAGTTCGTGCGCTCACCACCTGGAAGCAGCGACCAGGCGGTGACGTGGTCGTCGCAAAACTCCGCAACAGGGCCGCCCTCGCCTGCAAGCGTGATCTCTACGCGGCGGTTATCCACCTGGGCGATCGGCTCTAGCGGTTCCGTGCGCACAATGGCACGAACTTCCGAAAGGAGGGCTTCGGGCACGGTCGTTGGGTCGTCGAGAGGCATGCGCACCTCCTTGCGGCCACCTTCCTGCGGCAACTTCATGTGCCAGCCGTCATCCGAACCGCCGGTGCGGCGACGCAGCGTGATCTTGGAACGCGTCAGGCGTAGATCCGCAGTGTCGTAGTAGACCGCGGACAGGTTGTGCTCCTGCGTGGACTCAATCGACGTCACCCCCGGCAGTTGGATGAGATCTGGAATGCCGGTGTCCTCGTCCACCGCCAACTTGATCTCCACCTCAAGGAAGTTCTGGGGTGTCTGTTCAGCCTGTTCGGACATGGTGCGTGTGTTCTCCTCACCGACGCGGGTTCGACATGTGATCGACGCAGTTTCAGCGCATGTAATGCCTCCGAGTCTAGCGCGCACGCCGATTTGCGCTTGGCCCGTTTTCGAATCGCGGCGCCCGCTACAGTTATGTGCCATGAGCGCCCAAACCGACAACGTGCTGCGACTCGTCGAGCAGCAAGACATTGCCTTTATCCGCCTATGGTTCACCGATATTTTCGGCTCGCTGAAAACGGTGATGATGTCGCCTGCGGAACTCGAGAGTGCTTTCGAGGAAGGCGTGGGGTTTGACGGTTCTTCCATCGAAGGCTTCTCGCGGGTCTCTGAATCGGACACGTTGCTGCGCCCGGACCCGTCGACGTACCAGCCGTTGCCGTTTGACGAAGATTCCGGCCTACAGACCGCTCGCATGTTTTGCGACATCACCATGCCCGACGGCGGTCCGCTGTTTGCAGATCCGCGCCAGGTACTACGCCGCCAGATGAATAACGCCCGCGACATGGGATTCGAGTTTTTGGCTAGCCCCGAAATCGAGTTCTACGTGGTCAAACCCGGCCAGGGCGACCAGCCACCAACCCCTGCGGACAAGGGCGGCTACTTCGACCAAGCCAAACGCAACGAGGCCCCGCGCTTGCGTCGGATGGCGGTATCCGCGCTGGAGTACATGGGCATTGTCACCGAGTTCTCCCACCACGAGGGATCCCCAGGCCAGCAGGAGATCGACCTGCGCCACACCGACGCGCTGACCATGGCGGACAACATCCTGACCTTCCGCTATCTGGTCAAGACCGTCGCGGAGATCAACGGGGTGCACGCAACATTTATGCCTAAGCCGTTCGCGGACCTTGAAGGCTCGGCGATGCACACGCACTTCTCCCTGTTCGAAGGCGACACTAACGCGTTCCACGATCCTGATGACGAAATCAGCCTGTCTGCCACCGGCCGCCAGTTCATCGCCGGCATCATCGAGCACGCCAGCGAAATCTCCGCGGTGACCAACCAGTGGGTGAATTCGTACAAGCGCCTCCAGTTCGGCTCCGAGGCACCCACCGCCGCGACCTGGGGCATTTCGAACCGTTCCGCGATGGTGCGCGTGCCCACCTACCGCCTGCACAAGGCGGAATCGCGCCGGGCGGAGGTGCGCTCGCTGGATTCGGCCTGCAACCCATACCTGGCATACGCAGCCATCCTCGCCGCTGGCCTGAAGGGGATCGAGGAAGGCTACGAGCTCGACGAGCCAGCACGCGACGACGTGTTCGCGCTGACCCGCCGCGAGCGCCGCGCCATGGGGTACCGGGACCTGCCGACCTCGCTCGATCAGGCGTTGCGCCACCTGGAGCGCTCCGAGTTCATGGCCGAGGTGCTTGGCGAGCAGGTCTTCGAATTCTTCCTACGTGCAAAATGGCAGGAGTGGCACGAGTACACCTCGAAGATCACCCCGTGGGAGATCGAAACCGGGATTGATCTGTAGTGAAGCCCGCGAAACTTGGCCTGACCAGCCCGCGCGCCGCCGAGGACTTAGCCGAGCTCGGTTTTGATGCCGAGGAGCTTGGCTACACGTTGGCGGGTGCCGCGGATCCGGATCTGGCGCTCAACAACGCTTACCGCTTGCATGAGGCACTGGATTCGTGGGACGAGCTGCTTGCCGAACTGCGCGCGAACTCGATTTTCCGCACGCGCTTCTTCGCGCTGCTCGGCGGCTCGACAGCGCTGTCGGATCACCTCATTGCCAACCCTGAGCAGTGGCGTTTGCTTTGCGACGACCTCCCGTCCCGCCCCGACATGTTCCGCACCATGCTCGGCGCGGTTGGCGTGGATGCGGACGGGCCGGGCCTGTATAGGGCTGAGGTGGGTGAGGTTGGCGTCGCAAAGCAAAAGCTCCGTACAGCCCACCGCAACCTCGTGATGCGCGTTGCAGCCGCAGACCTGGCCGGCACTTTCGCCGCGGTGAAGGGCTTCGGCGAGGGCGAGCCGATGACGTACGCCTACACCACGGACCGGCTCACGGACCTGGCGGACGCGGCGCTGACGGCTGCGCTTGCGGTCGCGGTGCGGGAAGTCTACGGCGACGAGGACATCGACGCTGACCTGGCCGTGATCGCCATGGGCAAGTGCGGCGCGTGGGAGCTGAACTACATCTCGGATGTGGACGTCGTGTTCGTCGCCGAGCCTGTGACCACCAAGATCACGCGCGTGGCCAGCGAGATGATGCGCATCGGCTCCGCCTGCTTCTTCGAAGTGGACGCGAACCTGCGGCCCGAAGGGGCAGCCGGAGCCCTGGTGCGCACGCTTGATTCGCACGTGGCGTACTACAAAAAGTGGGCGCAGACCTGGGAGTTCCAGGCACTGCTCAAGGCCCGTCCGATGACCGGATCGATGGACCTGGGCCAGGCGTATTCGGACGCGTTGTCGCCGCTGGTGTGGGAGGCGTCCCAGCGCGACTCCTTCGTCGAAGACGTCCAGGCCATGCGCCGCCGCGTGCTGGAAAACGTGCCCGCAGACGTGCGCGACCGTGAACTCAAGCTCGGCCCCGGTGGGCTGCGGGACGTTGAGTTCGCCGTGCAACTGCTCCAACTCGTGCACGGGCGTATCGACGACACCCTGCGCGCCCGCAACACCCTCGAAGCCCTCGCCGACCTGGCCAAGGGCGGGTACGTGGGCCGCGAGGACGCCAAAGTGCTCACCGATGCCTACGAGTTTTTACGCCTGCTCGAGCACCGTCTCCAACTGCAGCGGTTCAAGCGCACCCACCAACTGCCAGATGCCGATGACGAGAAGCGCAACCGGTGGCTCGCCCGCGCCGCAGGCTTCTCAGCCGGGCCACGCGGTACCGCCCCTGAGGCGATGAACCGGCATCTCAAGGCCATCCGCCACGAGGTGGCCACGCTGCACGAGCGTCTCTTCTACCGCCCGCTGCTGGACGCCGTGGTGGACCTCACCGTCGGTGAAGCAACACTTTCCGCCGCCGGTGTGAAGGACCAGTTGGCAGCCCTGGGCTACCGCCACCCGGCGCGCGCGTTTGACCACCTGACCGCGCTGATCAAGGGCACCTCCCGCAAGGCGAAACTGCAGGAGATCCTGCTGCCCACACTCATGCACTGGCTGGCCGACACCGCCGATCCCGACCAGGGCCTACTCAACTACCGCAAACTCTCCGAGGCAGCGGTGGATCGCAGTTGGTTCTTGCGCATGCTTCGCGACGAAGGCGTGGCCTCCCAACGCCTCATGCACATCCTCGGCACCTCCCCGTACACCTCCGACCTGATCATTTCCGCACCTGACGTGGTGAAACTGCTTGGGGATGGCTCCGCCGGTCCGCGCCTGCTTGAGGTGGCTCCGGATCAGGTGCATAAGGCGATCATTGCCTCGGCGAAGCGCCACCAAGCCGACCCGGAGAAAGCGGTGTCGGTGGCGCGTTCCCTGCGCCGGGCCGAGTTGGCCCGTATCGCTGCGGCTGATCTGCTGGGCCTGATGGAGGTACGCCAGGTCTGTCTGGAACTGACGTATGTGTGGGACGCGGTCCTTGAGGCCGCGCTGCAGGCAGAGGTGTATTCGACCACTGCCGCCGCTGGTCTCGACGAGGCCCCCGCACGAATCGCAGTGATCGGGATGGGCCGGCTTGGCGGCGCCGAGTTGGGCTACGGCTCTGACGCCGACGTCATGGTGGTCACCGAACCAGCAGACGGCGTCGACGAAACAGAAGCCATCGCTTGGGCCACGAAGGTGCTCGACCAGATCCGTACCCGCCTGTCCAAACCATCCGGCGACCCGCCGCTGGAGGTGGACCTGGGTCTGCGCCCCGAGGGTCGCTCCGGACCGGTGACGCGCACCATTGCCTCCTACGTGCGTTACTACCGCGAGTGGGGCGAAGTCTGGGAGCACCAAGCACTCCTTCGCGCCAACGTCGTCGCCGGCGACCGCGAGGTAGGGGAGCGCTTCCTTTCGGCCATCGCCGAGTTCCGCTACCCCGAGGCCGGCGCAACACCTGCCGATATTCGCGAGATCCGCCGCATCAAAGCCCGCGTGGATAACGAGCGCCTGCCCCGTGGCGCCGACCGGGCCACCCACACCAAACTTGGCCGCGGCGCACTTGCCGATGTGGAGTGGACCGTCCAACTGATCACCATGGCGCACGCGCATCGTCATCACGAACTGCGCACCCCGTCCACACTTGACGCACTGGACTTCCTCGTGGAGCTCGACGACCCCGAGGTGCTTTCCGCCGACAAGGCGCGAACCCTGCGCACCGCGTGGCTCACCGCGACCCGCGCCCGCAACGCCATTGTGCTCGTCTCCGGCAAGCGTGAGGACCAGCTCCCCGCACCGGGCCCGCAACTGGCTCAGGTCGCTGGCTCTGCCGGATACGACCCCGACGACCAGCAAGAGTTCCTCGAGGACTACCTGCGTATCACCCGGCGCGCCCACCGCGTGGTGGAGGAAGTGTTCTGGGGCGAAAAGCAGTCCTTGGAATTCGACTAGGCGCGGCGGTTGCGGAATCAATAAGCTCTGTGGGCATGGCAGTGAACATGACTATCGACCTTGACAACGCAACCTTCGCCGACCTCGTCGCACTCGTCGACGCCGCCCGCGTCGCCGGCATCGACCCGTCCGCAAAGCTCGAACTCGACGACACGACGCTTAACGTCACCGTCGAGCCGAGCCCGCGCCGGGCATCCACACCGGAGCAGCC
The DNA here is from genome assembly GCF_001807155.1 of Corynebacterium sp. HMSC05C01. NCBI lineage: Bacteria > Bacillati > Actinomycetota > Actinomycetes > Mycobacteriales > Corynebacteriaceae > Corynebacterium > Corynebacterium sp. HMSC05C01. The sequence goes on from NZ_KV787954.1 coordinate 32,041, forward strand.
GAAGGAGCGCTCGGTGGCACCGCTTGGCGACGCCGCAATCCGCTCCGTCGTGGACATCCTCACCGGCCGCCAGGAGCCCCCGCGCCACTAGCACCCCGGCACCGCCGCAGCACCCCGCCGGTGCGCGCTCACGCGCCACCGCCCCCGGCGCCCCGGCACCGCTAACGCGCCACCGCCCCTCCAACGTTCATATGCAGGGCTCGATATGCGTAAGTCCTGGTCACGGCTTTGGAGATACCTTTCGGGCCGTTTTCCCAATTTTGCGCTGACCTGCAGTTACGCATATCGAGCCCTGCATATGAACGAATCGAGGCCCCACGACCGCACCAAAGTGCGGCTTTCCGGGCCTGCCGACGCTGAACGTAAATGCCCATTCCGACCAAGGGCATACACCGATCACGTAGACTGCCCGGCGTGGACTTCATTTCGACGCGCGACGCAACTGCCCAGGCCCGTTCCTTCACTGACATCCTGCTCACCGGCTTAAGTCCGGACGGCGGGCTGTTTATGCCGGCGGTGTACCCGACACTTTCGCCGGCGCTTCTCGACGAGTGGCGCACCCTTTTGGCCAACGACGGCTACGCCGCACTTGCCGCAGAGGTATTGAAGCTGTTCGTCGATGACATCCCGGCAGCGGACCTTGAGGCGATTGCCAAGCGTGCGTACCGCACCCCGGTGTTCGCGGACGAGGAGATCGTGCCGGTTACGCGTCTGAACGACGGCTTGCACATCGCGCACCTCTCCGAAGGTCCGACCGCTGCGTTTAAGGACATGGCGATGCAGCTGCTCGGCGAGCTCTTCGAGTACGAACTCGGGCGCCGCGGCGAAGAGATCAATATTCTGGGCGCGACCTCGGGCGATACCGGCTCGTCGGCCGAGTACGCCATGCGTGGCCGCGACAACATCCGCGTGTTCATGCTCACCCCGGCCGGGCGTATGACCCCGTTCCAGCAGGCCCAGATGTTCGGCCTGGATGACCCGAACATTTTCAACATCGCGCTCGACGGCGTTTTCGATGATTGCCAGGACGTGGTCAAGGAAGTCAGCGCGGACGCGGAGTTTAAGTCGAAGTACTCGATCGGCGCGGTCAACTCCATTAACTTCGCGCGTTTGCTTGCGCAGGTGGTGTACTACATCGCCACATACCTCAAGACGACGAAGACGAACGAGGAGCAGGTTTCGATCTGCGTGCCTACCGGTAACTTTGGCAACGTGTGCGCAGGCCACATTGCCAAGCAGATGGGGCTGCCGCTTGATCGCCTGATCGTGGCGACGAACGAGAACAACGTCCTGCACGAGTTCTTCACCACCGGTGATTACCGCCCGCGTTCCGCAGCCGACACGTACGCCACCTCGTCGCCGTCGATGGATATTTCCAAGGCGTCGAACTTTGAGCGCATGATCTTCGACGCGCTGGACCGCGACGCGGACACCACCCGCGAGCTCTTCGGCACCAAGGTCAAAGAGGGCGGCTTCGCGCTGGACACCGATACGCTTGAGCGCATCACCGACAAGTACGGTTTCGGCTCGGGCACCTCGACGCATGCGGACCGCATTGCCACGATCAAGCGCATCAAGGACGAGTACGGCGTGGTTATTGACCCGCACACCGCCGACGGCGTGTTCGTGGCGCAGCAGCTGGCAGACAGCGTAGAAACTCCCATTGTTGTGCTGGAGACTGCGCTGCCGGTGAAATTCGCGGATACCATTGTGGAGGCAATTGGCGAGCTTCCGGAGGTGCCGGAGCGCTTCGCCGCGATTATGGACGCCGAGCGCCATGTTGTGGATCTGCCGAATGACGCCGAGCAGGTCAAGGCATTCATCGCCGACGCAATCGAGCGCACGGACGTCTAGGAAAGGATCCCCACCGATGGCACAAGAGCAGTTCGCAGGTCCTGAGCAGTACACGGAGTTCGATCCGGAGAAGTTCCTGCGCGACATCAAGATCCAGGCCGAGGAAGCCGCCAAGGGTGACAAGTTTTTTCTTGACGACGACACCGACGCCGAAAACTCCGACGCCGACAAGTAAGGCTCGCGCTTGACCTTCCCTGAACATCAGGCAGGCGGCGACAACCTGGCGCGGCGCTACCAGCCGGAGGATGGCCAGCAGTGGCAGTTCCCGGACATGCCCGGCGTGCCCGGCGTGCCCGGCACGCCCGCGCAGCCTGCTCTGTCTGCGCCGCCCACTCAGCGGCGTACGGGTTTGCGGACCGGTGGGTGGATTACGGTGATCGTCGCAACGCTTGCTGCTGTTGCGATGGTGGTGTGGCTCGGGCTGACCACGAGCCAATTCCCAACTCCCACGGTGGAGGAGCGCCACGCGCTTGAGCGTGTGCAAACGCCGGATGAGGCTCCGCCTGCACCGGTGGAGGAGAGCAATGTGCTCGTGCCTGCGTTCGCGCCGTGGGCGCCGGGTACGCGCATTCAGTCCACGGACCATTACCCGGAGCCGGGTGAGCACTTCACCGCTCAGTCGTGCACTGCAGCGTTCTCGTTTACTGGCGCTGACGGCCGAGCCTATGCCGTGACTGCGGGCCACTGCGGGCGTGCGGGTGACCTTGTGTGGCCGACGAATGCGGAGACCGCCTTCGACTACGCGCACGAGGTGGGCAAGTTCATCTATTCCGGCATGTACGGCGACGCGAATGAGGAAACGAGAGGTATCGATGTTGGCATCATCGAGATCACCGATGCCGAGCGGTTCATGGATGTCGTTGGTGCTCCGATCGCAACCGGTATCGCCAAGGACCTGCACGATCTCGACCGCGTGTGCAAAACCGGCGCGACCACCGGCTACACCTGCGGCAAGTTTGAGGCGACCCAGCGTGTGCAGATCGTGAACCTTGACGACGACGCCGAGGCCCAAACCCACGGCGACATCGCCTCCGTCTGCGCCGCTTCGGGCGACTCGGGCGGGCCGGTGTTCACCGAGATCAACGGCCGGGCCACGGTCATCGGAGTGGTCTCAGGCACCGAGGCTGGCCGTGCGGGGGAGGAGTGTTTCGAAGGCATGGAAGATCCGCTGCTGATGAGCTACTCCAACATCAACCAGGTGATGGCCGTGATCAACCACGTCGTGCCTGACGCAGATCTCGTGCCCCAGCGCTGGTAGTTAGCGCTCGAGGCCCCACTTCTCGTTGAACGCCTCACCGGCGGGGAACGTCTTGGTGGACCTGCCGTCCTTCTTGTCGTTATCCACCACGATGACCTCGTCGTCGTAGTAGCCGAAGAACGCGATGCGGTCGATCTCGTCGGGGCGGTTGAGTTGCTTCCACTGCCGCTCGAGTTGCTTCGCGTCGTAGCCGGTTGCTTCCGCGTCGGTCCAGATCAACCTGATTTCGTGGAAGTTGTTCTGGGCGGGGTAGACGGCGAAGGACGCGGAGTCAGCGCCTTGGGCCACCGCGAAATCGAAGGTGTTTTGGATGGTGGTAGCGGGTATCGTCGCAAAGCAAAAGCCCCAGAAGTTCACCCGCATGCCGTCTGGGGTGGTCAGCTCGAGCGTGTCCAGGCAGTTTTGCTCGAGCAGGCGTGAGACGTGGCCGGCGAACTCGGTGGAATCGCTCATGACGTACTCGGCGAGATCGCCACGCGCCATCACACCAGTGTTGGTTTTGCCTACCTGCAGGTTCTGGATCAGGTGGGGGCGCACACTCGCCGCCACATTGGAAGGATCGGCCGGGGCCGGGTTAAACGGGCGCACCGGTTGTGGCAGGGACGCCTCGGTGCTTTCCGCGTCTGCGGTGTATCGCAGCCCGAACACGGCCCCCACCACCGCGGCGACGACGAGTGCGCCGTAGACCGTGACAAACACCGGCGTGGGCACGCGCTGCAGGAAGGTGCGCGTGGGCTGTTCGGGTTCGGTCACGGAAGTGCTCATATCGGAAGGGATTGTACACTCGCACCCATGCCTATCCCGGAGTTCATTGTGGAGACCCGTAAAAAGATCGGCACCGACCTGATGTGGGTGCCAAGCGTGTGCGCGGTGGTGTTGCGCGACTCGGCCGACACCTCCGACTGGGCGGTGCCAGACGTGCTGCTCGTGCGCCGCGCCGACAATGGGAACTGGACCCCGGTGACCGGCATCGCGGACCCGAGCGAAGAGCCTCACATGGCCGCGGTGCGCGAAGTGCTCGAGGAGACCGGTGTGGAAGTCGAGCCGGCGGCAATCCTCGGCGTTGGCGTGGTTGGCCCGGTCACGCACGACAACGGGGATAAGGCGACGTACATGTCGGTGCAGATTCGTTGCGAGGCTACAGACCCCACCGCCGTGCCCATCGTCGGTGACGACGAGTCGATCGAGGTCGGCTGGTTCCCGATTTCCAACATGCCGGTGACCGACCCGAAGTGGCGCCTGACCATCGCCGATGCCGCAGCGCAGCGCCGCCACCCAGGCAGCTTCACCCCGCGCATGGGGCTGAAGAAGCGGTGAGATTCGGCGTCGACGTCTCCGAATACCAACGAGGCTTCGACTTCACCGGCTTCGACTTCGCCATCATCCGCACCACGGACGGCACCTACCGCGACCCGTGTTTTGAGCAATTGCTTCTCGACGCCACCACCGCCGGCTGCGACACCTCCATCTACCACTTTCTCCGCGCCCCCTCAGAGGGCACGACGATCGAGCAGCAGGTGGAGGTGGCGTGTGAGGTGCTCGTCGATACGCAATTGCCCATGTGGCTCGACGTGGAGTCACCCGCGGGGCTTACGCTTGACGACGTCCACACCGCTGTAGAGTGCTTCACCCAAGCTGGCGTGGAAGTGGCCGGAGTTTACACCAACGCCTGGTACTGGCGCCGGCACATGGGGCTGGCCAGCCCTGCACAGTTTGGGGAACTGTGGCTCGCGCACTGGGGCGACAACACCGTGACGGACCCGGCGCAGTTGGGGAAGTGGCCGCGCCCGCTCGGGTTCCCGGAACCCGCGGTGTGGCAGTTCACCTCCCGCGGGCGCGTTGGCGGGATCGAGGTCGACCTTAACGTGGCGCGCTAGGCCGCCATCTGGCGCGCAGCCTTCGAGGTCTGGGGCGTCTGCGTCGACTGCGAGTTGTTGTCCCGGCGACCTTCGATAACCCAACTGATAAACCTGCTCGAGCACACCGTCCAGTGAGCGAGCAGCAGGAACGGAATTGCCAAGGCAACGGCGTCCAGCCACTGCGATCCGTTGACCAAGGCAACTTGGTGGCCGCCCATGCTCACCGTGCCCGGCGGGAAGGTGCACGACCACCAGGCGGGGGAGTACTGCGCCCAGCGTGCGACGTTGGGGTAGAAGGTGACCATGGCGTAGATGGCCAGCGGGATGGACAACATAAGCGCCACGTAGCCGTAGTGGACCGAGAAGTAGCCGGGGTAGAGGATCTGCAACGCGGTAGTGGATTGGCCGATCACGCCGAGCGGCACCCATGCGGTCGCAGAGTTCGGGCCCGACAGATCAACCTCACCGTGCCAGGCAGCCCAGTAGACGCGCATGAACACCGGCACTGCGGTCAGCAGCGACATGAAGAAAAACACTGTGCCCATGACGTGGTAAATCTGCCCGTAGTCGCGGGCCAGCCAGCCGGCCACAGACGCGGAGATCATCGGGCCGACAAGCGGCAGCCCCCACGTAAACCGTGGTTTTCCTTCGAATCGCGTGAGTTGGATCGCCCAGGTCAAGGTGGTGACGGGCGCGCCGATCCAAAAGCCGACCAGGCGGTACACCGGCACATCCGTCAACCCAGACAGTGCGGCGCCGAGCGCGAGGATTCCGATGAAGAACATCGACCATTCCGCCATTGAGGTGCGTTTGAAGCTCGGCTGGCGGTATGTGACAAAGCCAACCACCAATACAACGAGGATTGCGGAGGCGATCGCTGCGAAGATGCTCGCGCCAAGCATCATGTTCTTTTCGACGAGCAGTCGCGACACGATCGACGTACCCATGAGGCTGCCGCCCCATGCGGGGCCGGCCGGAGGAAGTTGGCGGAGCTTGTTCATCACCCCATGTATGGTAATCCCTTTTGTTGTACCTGGCCATTCGGCAGTTCGGGATACTCATCCTCTGGCACGCGCAGGATGTCGGCGACACTACCGATGTTATGTGAAGTTATGTGGTTTGTGTGGAGTTGTGTACTTTGTGTGGAGTTGTGTGGTTTGGGTGTTTTCCCACGTCAAACGGATACGATCCAAATCGCTACCGCCACTCTGGACACTAAAGTGCAGCGGCGCCGAAGAGCGAACCCACCGCAAAAGTCATCGCTAGGCCGAGTGTTCCACCGACGACGATGCGCAGAACCGGGCGGAGCACCGGGGAATCGCCAAGCTTTGCCGACAGTGCGCCGGTGAGTGCAAGCGCAACGAGCGTCACAGCGAAGATCGACACAATGCGGACGGACTCCGGCGCCAGTATCGCGGTCACAAATGGCAGCACCGCACCCAAGATGAACGACAGGAACGACGCGATACCGGCTGACCATGGATTGACCTGCTGGTGCTCCGCAAAGCCCATGGAGCGCTCCGAGTCGCGTTGCGACGACACCGAGACGTATTCGCCAAGCGCCATCGACACAGCACCACCAACGACGGCGGCCAAACCGGACATGGCAATCGTCGTCTGATTCGCGGTCGCGCCCGCTACACCCACGACGACAGCCGCCGTGGAGACAATGCCGTCGTTCGCGCCAAGGACGGCCGCGCGGAGGCGGTTGAGCCGCTCGCTGGTGCCAGGCTCAACGTGCTGCATCGGGTGCAGGTCGTACACCACCGGGCAGTCGGCGGAGCAGTCATTGGGGCGTGCCATCAGATCAGTCATAGCGCCCACTATGAACCCATTGTTTTGCCTGCGCAAGCATGTATAGCCTGACCTTCCGCAGGTCAGGCTATACAAAGTTATCTAAGGCTTAGCGGAGAACGAGGCTATTTCAGCCACCATCGAGCCGCTGTTTTGCCTCTGATTTAGCAGTCGAAGTACATCTCGAATTCCTGCGGCGTTGGGCGCAGGCGCACCGGGGTGATCTCGTTGTCGTACTTCAGCTTGATGTAGGTCTGAATGAGATCCTCGGTGAACACGTCGCCCTCGGTGAGGAAGTCATGGTCAGCCTCAAGCGCCTGCAGGGCAGCCTCAAGCGAGGTCGGTGCCTGCGGGATGTCCTTGGCCTCTTCTGGTGGCAGTTCGTAGAGGTCCTTGTCCACCGGGGCGTGCGGCTCGATGCGGTTCTTGATGCCGTCGATACCTGCCATGAGCATGGCTGCGAAGCCGAGGTAAGGGTTGCCCGACGGGTCCGGTGCGCGGAACTCGATGCGCTTCGCCTTCGGGTTCGCACCCGTGATCGGGATGCGGATGGCAGCGGAACGGTTGCGCTGGGAGTACACCAGGTTGATCGGGGCCTCGAAGCCCGGCACTAGGCGGTGGTAGGAGTTCAGCGTCGGGTTGGTGAAGGCGAGTACGGCACCTGCGTGCTCGAGCAGGCCGCCGATGTACCAGCGGGCGATGTCGGACAGGCCACCGTAGCCGGACTCGTCGTAAAACAGCGGCTCGCCGTCCTTCCACAGCGACTGGTGGGCGTGCATGCCCGAGCCGTTGTCACCAGCGAGCGGCTTCGGCATGAACGTGACGGTCTTACCGAACTGGGTGGCAGTGTTCTTCACGATGTACTTGAAGTCCTGCAGATCATCCGCCGCATGCAGCAGGGTGTTGAAGCGGTAGTTGATCTCCTGCTGGCCGCCGTTGCCCACCTCGCGGTGGAAACGCTCGATCTCAAAACCGGATTCAGCCAGGTTGCGCACCATCGCGTCGCGCACCTCGACGGTCTTGTCGTGCGGCGGGACGGGGAAGTAGCCACCCTTCACACGGTTCTTGTAGCCCAGGTTCGGGCCGCCATCGACGTCAGCCTCGGCACCACGGTTCCACCAGCCTTCTTCCGCGTCGATCTCGTAGAACGCAGTATGGGCGTCCACCTCGTAGCGGATGGAGTCGAACAGGTAGAACTCGGCCTCGGCGCCAATCGAGCAGGTGTCTGCGATGCCGGTGGAGCGCAGGTACTCCTCGGCCTTCTTGGCTACGTTGCGCGGGTCGCGCGAGAACGGTTCGTGGGTGAACGGGTCGTTGACAAAAAACTTCACGTTTAGCGTCTTCGAGCCACGGAACTGGTCGAGCTTCGCGGTGGCCAGGTCCGGCATGAGCGTCATGTCGGACTCTTCGATCGTGGTGAAGCCGCGGATGGAGGAGCCGTCGAAAGCGAGGCCCTCTTCCATCACGTCTTCGTCGAACATGGAGGCCGGGATGGAGAAGTGGTGTTCGATGCCGGGCACGTCGGTGAAGCGCACGTCAACGAATTCCACCCCCTCGTCGACAATGAACTTTTTAACGTCTTCGATGTTGTCGAAGGACACGGGCGGTACTCCTCGTCGGTCGGCTGTCATAAGCGGTTACAAGTGTAGACCTGTACACCGCTAGGCTCATAGAGTATGGCTGCTAATCGACGACCTGACTGGCGCAACGGCCCAGAAATCCCTAATCAATTCAACGGCGAGGACCATCTGCCGTCCTATCCGGGGGAGTTCCTCGGCATGCCGGAGAAAGGTGCCGGCTCGCAAGCATCGGTGGCGCGACGCATGGGCGGGGTGCTCATCGACTGGACAATCTGCGCGATCGCCGCATCCCTGATCACCCAGAACACCTCAGCGTTGGGGGACAAGTACACGCTGACCTACCTGCTGTGGATCGTGCTGGGAATCCTGGGAGGCTGGTTGTTCGCCCGCACCCCAGGTATGGCTGCGCTCGGCATGGGGGTGGCGCGTGTAGACGAAGAAGCGCCGGTGGGACTGTGGCGCGCAGCGTTGCGCACCGTCCTCACCGGCTTCGTGTTGCCCGCAGCGCTTGTCGACGCCGACGGGCGCGGCATGCATGACCGCGCCACCACCACAACAGTGATCCGCTCCAGGTAGCGAGCGGATCATCGGGGGGATTCGGGGGTTACTTTCCGCCCTTGCGCTCTTGCATACGGCGCATCTTGCGGTTCATACCCGCCATGTTCTGTGCCTGCTTTGGCAGTGGACCACCCGGCAGGCCCGGCATCTGGCCGTTGCGTGCGCGTGAATCCATTGCGTCCAACTTCGCTGCGAGGTTGTATACCTCGTTCTTCTGGTAGTTCTTCGGCAGCTTCAGCAGGTGCTTCTGCAGGTCGCGGGTGCGCACCTGGTCTTCGCCTTCACCGACATACACCTCGTAGATCGGTACACCAGCCAGCAGACGGTCGACGCGCTTGTGCTCCTTGGACATCAGGGCCTTCAAACGGTTCGGGTTACCCTCGCCGACCAGGACCACACCCGGGTTGCCCACCACGCGGTGGACGGTGTCCATGGAAGTATTCGCCTGCACGCCGGTCTTAGTCAGCCACACGATGCCCATCGTGTTGCGCATGTTCTCCAGCGTCCAGCCGGCAGCGCCTGGGGTGTCGCCGACCTCTTCGTACATGGAGCGCTCCAGGCGGCGGGAGAAGACAAACATTGCCAGCACGGCACCCAGAACGAGGCCGAAGACGAGCCAGAGCCACTTCATGCCCCACCACAGGCCGAGGAGGAAGAATAGCAACCCGACGCCGAGCACACAGGCCAGCATGATCGGGATAAGCGCCTTGTCGCGCTTGCGCTGAATATTAAACGCCTGGACGATTTGCCCGCGCGTTGCCTTGCTCTTCGCGCGCTTCGCCGCGCGTTGTTCCTGTTTCGCAGCCTTTGCGGCTGCCTTGTCCTGCGTCTTAGCCATGGCCAATACTGTATGCCACAGCTAAGACGCGGGCCAAAGACCCCTAACGGGTCTCTACAGGGTGGTCCTCAGACGCGCCGTACTTCTTCAGCAGCGACGAGGCTTCCTGCGCGGTCTCACCCTGAGACGTTTCCGCGAGGTGCTTCAGGTTCTCCGGCAGTTCGAGCCCACGGTGCTTCATTGCTTCCACGTAGAGCTTGCCTGCACGGTAGGAGGAGCGGACCAGCGGGCCGGACATGACAGCTCCGAAGCCCATCTCGTAAGCAGCGTCGCGGTACTCGATGAACTCTTCCGGCTTCACCCAACGATCGATCGGGTGGTACGTCGGACCTGGGCGCAAGTACTGCGTAATGGTGATGATGTCGCAGCCGACATCAACAAGGTCGTTGAGTGCCTCCAGGACCTCTTCACGGGTCTCACCCATGCCGAGGATGAGGTTGGACTTGGTGATCAAACCGAAGTCACGTGCCTGGCGGATAACGTCCAGAGATCGCTCGTAACGGAACGCCGGACGGATGCGCTTGAAGATGCGCGGGACAGTCTCCAGGTTGTGGGCGAAGACCTCAGGGCGTGCTTCGAACACTTCCTGGAGCAGATCCGGCTTGCCGGAGAAGTCCGGGGTGAGATTTTCCACGCCCGTGTGTGGGTTGAGTTCGTGGATCTTGCGAACGACCTCTGCGTAGAGCCATGCGCCCTCGTCTTCGAGGTCGTCGCGGGTCACACCGGTGATGGTGGAGTAGTTCAGGTTGAGGCTCTTAACCTCTTCTGCCACGCGACGCGGTTCGTCGCGGTCCAACGGATCCGGTTTGCCGGAGGCGATGTCACAGAAATCGCAACGGCGCGAGCAACGCGATCCGCCGATGAGGAACGTTGCCTCACGCGATTCCCAGCACTCGTGAATATTGGGGCAGCCGGCTTCCTGGCACACGGTGTGCAGCCCCGCTCCCTTGACCTTTTGCTTCATGTCCTCGTATTCGGGACCGGTCTTTACAGAGTTGCGGATCCAGCGTGGTTTCTTCTCAATTGGTGTCTGCGAGTTGCGCGCCTCAACGCGCAGCAGCTTGCGTCCTTCTGGTGCTACAGTCACGCCCCCTACCGTACATGTTTTGTCAAACCCTTCGACGGGTCCGGCCGAGTGGCAAACGTATGGTCCGCAACCACCAGTTCACCAGCCAAAGCTCGCTTGAGTTCGGGCACGACAGGGCCAGCCATATCGGCAGGCGAGATGTCGCGTCCGAGTTCGAGCGACATGGTGGTCACGTCGGCGTCGTCGATACCGCAGGCGACGATGTGTTCGTAGTGTTCGAGGGTGTTGTCGCAGTTCAGGCTCAGCCCGTGCATGGTCACGCCACGGGTGATACGGATGCCAAGTGCTGCGATCTTGCGCTCACGTGTCGAGGCCTCAGGGGAGGCCGCCTTGGTTTCAGCGGGTACCCAGACGCCCGAGCGGCCGTCGATACGCCCTGCGGTGGTCACCCCGGCTGCCCGCACGGTTTGAATGAGGGCTTCTTCGAGGCGGCGCACATAATCGACGACGTCTACCGGCTCGGCCAACTTAATAATCGGGTACACCACGAGTTGGCCTTCGCCGTGCCAGGTGATGCGACCGCCACGGTCCACCGTCACAACCGGGACGGGGTAGGAAGCATCCGGCATATCCTCTGGTTGGGTGCGCTTGCCGGCAGTGAATGTGGAGGGGTGCTCCAACACCAGGATGGTGTCGCCCACCTCGTCCTTGGCGCGCTGCGCGGCAATCTCGGCCTGAAGGTCCCAGGCCTGCTGATAGTCCACGAGCCCCAGCTCGCGCACGTCAATGGGCGAGTCTGAGGCTCGGATGGACTTCTCGGCGGGGAAAAACGGGTCACGTGGCGCAGTCATGCGCCCAACCCTAGTCCCCGGCAGAGATGTGTACTACACGCCGTTAGCGGCGCCGTACTCGTCGGCGGTCATGAGCGGGCCGACCTCTTCGACCTCAACCTCGTAGAGCCAGCCTTCGCCGTACGGGTCGTTGTTGATGGCCTCATACGCGCCGTCGATGTCCTCGTTGACAGCGGTGACCGTGCCGGTGACCGGGGAGTACAGATCAGAGACCGACTTGGTGGACTCGATCTCACCGCAGGTTTCGCCTGCGGTGACGGTGTCGCCGACCTGCGGCAGTTCCGCGAACACAACCTCACCGAGGCGGTCAGCAGCGACGTGGGTGATGCCCACGCGTACGGTCTGGCCAACGGCGGTGTCCGGGGTGGCGTTGATCCACTCGTGGTCCTCGGAGTAGTAGAAATCCTGCTTCAGAGCCATAGTTATGCGTCCTCTCGGGTGTAAAACGGGGTTGCTGCAATAGTAAACGGGTAGCGGCGTCCGCGGATATCAACTTCCACTTCGGTGCCCACTTCCGTGTGTGCCGGATCCACATGTGCGAGTGCGACCGGGTAGCCCAGCGTCGGCGAAGGCTGGCCAGAGGTGACCACGCCGATCTTGTCCTCAGTACCCGCCAGGTACACCTCGGCGCCCTGACGTGCGGCACGGCGCTGCTCAGACGTCAGACCAGCGATAACGACGCTTGGTTCACGACCGGTGAGCGCCTGCTTACCGACGAAGTCCGCCTCCTTCTTTGCAAACGCACGGCCCATCCCGGCCTCCACCGGGGTGATGTCGGTGGTCAATTCGTTGCCGTAGAGCGGCATGGATGCCTCGAGACGCAGCGAGTCACGTGCAGCCAGACCGCACGGGGTACCGGAGCCGATGACGGCGTCCCACACGGCAACGGTGTCTTCGGCCGCGCAGAACAGTTCGAAGCCGTCTTCACCGGTGTAACCGGTGCGGGCGACAAACACGTCGACTCGCTTCGCATCGTCGACTGTTGTGTCGTTCGAGCGAAGCGAGAACCAAGCGCCGGAGTAGTACTCAAGCGCGCCAGCATCGCCGTCCAGCAGCGGGTTGAGCACCTCGAGGGAGCGCGGACCCTGGACGGCAACCAGGCCGGTGGCTTCGGAGTCGTTGCGCAGCTCGACGTCGAAGTCCCCCTTGCGTGCCTCGAACGCCGCCCATACGGCTGCGGTGTTGCCAGCATTGGGCACAACCATGAAGTGGTCGTCGTCGAAGCGGTAGGTGATCAAGTCGTCGAGGATGCCGCCGTTTTCATCGACAATCATCGAATACTTCGCCTTGCCCACCTTCAGGATGGACATGTTGGAGATCAACGCGTAGTCCAAAAACGCTGCAGCATCCGGGCCCTTGACGTCAATTTCGCCCATGTGGGACAGGTCGAAAATGCCAACGTCGTTGCGCACCGCGCGGTGCTCTTCCAACTCGGAGGCGTACTTCAGCGGCATGGTCCAGCCACCGAAGTCGGTGAAGGAGGCGTTGAGCGCCTCGTGCTTAGCAAACAGGGGAGTCTGTGGCATGGGTGTTCTCCTTACTCCTAGTTGTCGGTGCCGTTAGTGTCGTCGGTGATATCGAAGGCCTCCGGCGGCGGGCATGCGCACTGGAGGTTGCGGTCGCCGAATGCTTCGTCAACACGACGCACTGGCGGGAAGTACTTCTGGTGGACGAGACGATCCACCGGGTAGGCGGCCTGCTCACGGGTGAACTCGTACGGCCACTCGTCACGGGCCACGCTGTGCGCGGTGTACGGCGCGTTGTGGACCACGGACTTTTCGTACTCGATCTTGCCGTCGATGATCTCCTGGATCTCCGCACGGATGGAGCGCATTGCCTCGATGAAGCGGTCGATCTCAGCCAGGTCCTCGGACTCGGTCGGCTCCACCATGAGCGTGCCCGCAACCGGGAATGCCAGGGTAGGGGCGTGGAAGCCGTAGTCCACGAGGCGCTTGGCCACATCGGCGGCGGTCACACCGGACTGATCGGTGAGTTCGCGCAGGTCCAGGATGCACTCGTGGCCGACAAGCCCGTTGTTGCCGGTGTAGAGGACCGGGAAGGAGTCGTTGAGTTCCTTCGCAATGTAGTTCGCGTTCAGCACCGCGTGTGCCGTGGCACTGCGCAGTCCTTCCGCACCGGACATGGCGATGTAGGACCAGGAAATCGGCAGCACACCAGCCGAGCCAAACAGGGTGGAGGCCACCGGCACGCCAGCCGAGCCGTCGATCTCCGCAGCGGCCTGCTCCAGCGGCACGTTCGGGTTGGACGGCAGGAACGGGATGAGGTGCTCGGCCACACCGATCGGGCCAACGCCCGGACCACCGCCACCGTGCGGGATGGTGAACGTCTTGTGCAGGTTCAGGTGAGACACGTCGCCGCCGAAGTCACCCGGGCGGGCGATGCCGGTCAGGGCGTTCATGTTCGCGCCGTCGATGTAGACCTGGCCGCCAGCCGCATGCACCTTGTCACAGACCACGCGAACGTCTTCCTCGTACACGCCGTGCGTGGAGGGGTAGGTGAGCATGATGGCTGCGACGTGGCCTTCGTGCTTGGCCAGCTTCTCGTCCAAGTCGTTGATGTCGATGGAACCATCGGCAGCAGTCTTGACGACGACCACCCGCAGGTTCGCCAGCGTCGCCGACGCCGCATTCGTACCGTGCGCCGACGCTGGAATCAGGCAGATATCGCGCTCGGTGTCGCCGTTGGCCACGTGGTAGCGACGGATCGCCAACAGACCGGCCAACTCGCCGTTCGCACCGGAGTTCGGCTGGACGGACACCTCGGCGTAGCCGGTGATTTCGACCAGCCAGGAGCGGATTTCGTCGATAAGTTCGCGCCATCCCTCGGTGTACTCGTCCGGGGTGAAGGGGTGCACGTTGGCAAAATCAGGCCAGGTAATCGCCTCAAGGCCCGCGGTCGGGTTGAGCTTCATCGTGCAGGAACCCAGCGGGATCATCGTGCGGTCCAGCGCCAGGTCCTTGTCGCCGAGTTCGCGGATGTAGCGCATCATCTGGGTTTCAGAGTGGATGCGGTTAAACGTCTCGTGGGTGAGGAACTCGGTCTTACGTGCGAGTGCCGCCGGGATACGAGACTCGCCGGTTGCAGCCTCAGCGCCGAAGCCGGCCAGCAGCGCCGCAACATCCGCATCCGTGGTGTCCTCGCCGAAGGACACACCGACAGTCTTGTCGTCGATCGCGCGGACAAGGTAGCCGGCCTGCGCAAGCTTGTCGACGACGCCACGCGCCCTCTCAACCTCCACCGCAACAGTGTCGAAGAACTCAGCATGCTTGACCTTCACGCCAGCCTTCTCAAGAGCGGCAGCAAAATCCGTCGCGCGCTGGTGAATCGCGCGAGCGATCTGCGTCAGCCCGTCCGGACCGTGGTAGACCGCGTACATCGACGCCGTCACCGCCAGCAGTGCCTGAGCAGTACAGATGTTGGACGTCGCACGCTCACGGCGAATGTGCTGCTCACGCGTCTGCAACGCCAGGCGGTATGCGGGGTAGCCCTCCGCATCCTTGGACACGCCAACGAGGCGGCCCGGCATCTGACGCTGCAACTTCTCGCGCACAGCCATGTAGGCGGCGTGCGGGCCACCGTAGAACAGCGGCACACCCAAGCGCTGGGTGGTGCCGATTGCGATATCCGCACCGAACTCACCAGGGGACTCCAACAGCGTCAGCGCAAGAATGTCCGCGTCAACCGCAACCAGGCCGCCACGCTCGTGGATCGCCTCGATCACCGGACGCGGATCCGCAACGTCGCCCTCGGTACCCGGGTAGGCAAACACCGCGCCCACCAGGTCCTCGCCGACAACACCCTCGGTGAGGTCAACAACCTCAACCTCAAGATCAATCGCACGGGCGCGCTCTGCAGCCACGTTGATCACCTGCGGATGCAAACGAGCATCCAACAGCACACGGCGACCCTTCTTCACCACACGAGCCATCAGGCCAACTGCTTCCGCGGCGGCCGAGGCTTCGTCGAGAAGCGAAGCGTTCGCAATATCCAAACCAGTCAGATCCTGCACCATGGTCTGGAAATTCAGCAGCGCCTCCAGGCGCCCCTGAGAAATCTCCGGCTGATACGGGGTATACGCGGTGTACCAGCCAGCATCCTCCACCACACCACGACGAATCACCGGTGGCGTGAGAGTCGAGTTAAAGCCCTGGCCATAGAACGCGCGCAAGACCTTGTTCTTGCCAGCCAACTCACGCAGACGAGCCTGAGCCTCGTACTCCGTAAGCGCATCCGGCAGATCAAGCGGCTGCTCAGCCAGGATCCCGCCTGGCACCGCTGCAGCAATCAGCGCATCGATACTTTCGTAACCCAGCGCGTCCAGCAACTGCTGCTGTTCATCCTGGTTTGGGCCAATATGACGGGAAATGTAATCCAACTGAAGGCTCCTTATCTCGGGGCGTACGAGCACGCCCAAGCATAGCGGGCAAACACGTCCGTGACACCCACCAATAAGACAAAGCAGTCTATCGGGGTTAGAACTCCCTCACGTCCGCTGCACCAAGCAACCACGTCACCGCAATCGCGCCGGGATCCGGCACATTCTTTGCGCTTTCGCCCAGGTAGGAGGCCCGACCCTTCTTCGCCTGCATACCGCGGGTGGACTTTGCGCCCTCGACGGCAGCTGCGAATACGTGCTCAAGAACGTCCTCCACAGTGGCAGCGCCATCGAGCGATTCGGCGGCCTTTGCGGCGGGCACGAGCGCGTCGATAAGCGTGTTGTCGCCCTCCTTCGCGCCACCAAGTTCGGTGATGGCCGCCACACCGTCTCGCAGGCCCTCAGCCAGCGCCTTGCCAAACGCAGCGCCGTCCGCGTCCCGCGAATCCACATTGGCGCGCTCAAACACGTCAGCCATCTCGCGGAAGAACGTGCCAAGCACCGCACCAGAGGTACCACCCGCACGAACCAACATCCGGTGGGCGAAGAAGTTCAGCACCTCAGGGTCGTTGCCCCGAATCGGGGTAGCCACGTCGCCGAAGGCCGCCTCCATGTTCTGGCCGAAGTCGCCGTCGCCTGCCTCGCGGTCCAGTGCCGTGAGATCGTCGTATGCGGCTGAGAGGCGCTCCACAAAGGCCGAAAGCCATACGTTTTCCCCACCGTTATCGGGCTGCTGCTCGTCGTCCGTCATGGTGGCGTCCGCATACTGCGGGTCACGCGCCAGACCAGGCCACGCCGGCGCCTGTGTCTCAGCGTCGAGCAAGTCGATGAGTTCATCGTCGAGCGCCGTCACCGTAAGCGAAATACCAGCCATGTTCAGTGACGTCACCAGCGAGCCACGCATTCCGCGACGCACCGTCACGCCACGATCCGACAGCTGTTTGAGCGCCTCGCCGAAGACCAGATCGAGCTCCAGCTCGCTTGTGCCACCCAGGCCGTTGACAAAGAGCATGGCGTCATCCACCTCAACGCCGTTGTCCTTGAGCGAGGCCAGCACCGCATCGAGGAGCTCCTCGACCAACGCCTTTGCCGACGGCTGCGACCCCGCCTGATCACGACGCTCCACACCCGGCTCACCGTGAATACCAACACCGACCTCAATCTGCCCCTCGTCGAGGTCGAACGTCGCGCGGTCACTCGTCGGGGAGTGGCCAGGCTGCAGCGCCACCGCCATGCTTCGCGACTGATCCGCCGCCCGCTGCGCAACCTCCGCAACGGCGCCGAGGTCGTCGCCACGAGCCGCAGCAGCACCCGCAATCTTCTCGACGATCACCGTCGCCCCCGTACCCCGCCTCCCCGGCGAGTCATCGTTATCGATCTCAGTGGCCACATCGTCAGCCACCAACACCTGCTTCACCTCCGCATCGGCGTGGTTGCCCGCCACGGTGAAGTTCATGACGTCGCCCGTGTAGTTCTTCACCACATGCACAACACCACGGCCACGATCTGCCCACTCCGTTGCCGCGCCAATCTGCACCGCGTTCGGGGACGTAAACAGCAGCCCCGGGCAAGCCGCGTCCAGCATCCCCTCGCCGACGAACCCGGCGTGCATCGGCTCGTGACCCGACCCGCCGCCGGAGATGACGGCGACGCGGGCGGGGGAGTCGTCGTCACGCAAAAGCCCCACGAACCCCTCGTTGTGCCACTCCGCAAAAGGATGCGCGGCCACAAGGCCGCCGAGTGCCTCGCGCATGAAATGTTCAGTGTTGTTGCGGAAAGATTTGAATGTGCCTGTCATGCGCGCCAGTGTAAACATAAAAAGAAGGCCCGGCACTGACATAAATCAGTGCCGGGCTTTCGCCTGCTAGAGGTTAGATATCGAGGTCAGCCTCGAAGTCACCCTCCTCGATGCGGTCCTTGATGGTCGTGACGAAACGACCAGCGTCCGCACCGTCGATCAGCTGGTGATCGTAGGTGAACGGCAGGTAGCACATCTGACGGATCGCGATGGAGTCAATGCCATCCTCGGTCACGATGACCGGGCGCTTCTCAATCGCAGCCGTACCCAGAATGCCAGCCTGCGGCGGTGTCAGCACCGGAGTATCCAGCAGCGCACCCTCGGAACCAATGTTGGTCACCGTGAAGGTTGCGCCAGACAGGTCGTCCGGACGCAGCTTCTTGTTGCGTGCGCGCTCGGCCAGGTCGGTGATCGCCTTCGCAATCTCCGCAAGGTTCTTCTTCTGCGCCTGCTTGATCACCGGCACCAGGAGCCCCATCGGGGTATCAACAGCGATACCGATGTTGACGTCCTCGTGGTAGGTGATCTCCTTCGCATCCGCGTCGTAGGAAGCGTTCACGTTCGGGTGGGACACAAGCGCCTCTGCCGTGGCCTTGATGAAGAAGGCCAGGTACGTGATGTTTGCGCCATGCTTCTCGACGAACGCCGGCTTCACCTTCTTGCGCAGCTCCGCCACACGGGTGACGTCGACTTCCTGCACGTGGGTGAGCTGAGCAGTGGTCTGCAGCGACTCGACCATCTTCGCAGCGGTGATCTCGCGGATGCGGTTCACACGCTGGGTGGTGCCGATGAGCTCCGCCTTCGCCGGATCCACAGACTTGGTGGACCAGTTAGCGCGCTCGCCCTTCGGCTGCTGCGTCTGCTCCTTCGTCGCAGACGCAGCGGTGGTGCCCTCAGCCTTACCACCCTCAGCGGCAGCCAGGACATCCTGCTTACGGATGCGGCCACCAACACCAGTGCCCTCAACCGTGTTCAGGTCAACGCCGTGCTTCTCAGCCAGCTTGCGCACCAGCGGGGTGACGTACGGGACGTTGTCGCCGTTGTTCACCTTCGCGGAAGCGTTCTTGGACTCGGTGGAAGCAGCCTTCGGAGCCTCCTGCTTCGGCTCTTCCTTCGGCTCCGGCTTCTTCTCTTCAGCCTTCTCCTCGGCCTTTTCTTCAGCCTCTTCGACCTCGGCTTCGTCTTCGTTGGAGTCGTCGGAGGAAGCAGCCGCGTCAGCGTCACCGATGACCACGATGACGTCGCCGACCTCTACGGTGTCGTCCTCTTCAGCGAGGATCTCGATGATGGTGCCAGCGACCGGAGACGGGATCTCAGTGTCGACCTTGTCGGTGGAGACCTCGAGCAGCGGCTCGTCGACC
>NZ_KV787954.1:51234-120541 GCF_001807155.1 Corynebacterium sp. HMSC05C01
GGAGACCTCGAGCAGCGGCTCGTCGACCTCGACCGTGTCACCGACTTCCTTCAGCCAAGTGGTGATGGTGCCCTCAGTGACAGACTCACCGAGCTCCGGCATCTCAACCTTGGTGCCCTCACCAGAGGACTTCTTCGGAGCAGCCTTCTTCTCTTCCTTCGGCTCCTCTTCCTTAGCCGGTGCCTCTTCAGCCTCGGCCTCGTCTTCGTTGGAGTCGTCGGAGGAAGCAGCCGCGTCAGCGTCACCGATGCGGGCGATGACATCGCCGACCTCAACGGTGTCGTCCTCTTCAGCCAGAACCTCGATCAGCGTGCCAGCGACCGGCGACGGGATCTCAGTGTCAACCTTGTCAGTGGAGACCTCGAGCAGCGGCTCGTCGACCTCAACCTCGTCGCCGACTTCCTTCAGCCACGTAGTGATGGTGCCCTCAGTGACGGACTCACCGAGCTCCGGCATCTCAACATCGGTAGCGGAACCGGAAGCCTGCTTCGGAGCAGCCTTCTTCTCTTCCTTCGGCTCCTCAGCCGGCTCTTCGTCCTTCGCCTCTTCCTTGGCGTCGGCGGAGTCGTCGGACTTGTCGTCGCCGGCCGGGGTTTCGCCCTCGTCGCCAATAATCGCGATGACGTCGCCGATCTCGACGGTGTCGTCCTCCTCAGCCTTGATCTCCAGGATCACACCAGCGACAGGGGAGGGGATCTCGGTGTCGACCTTGTCAGTGGAGACCTCGAGCAGCGGCTCGTCGACCTCAACCGTGTCGCCGACTTCCTTCAGCCACGTAGTGATCGTGCCTTCGGTGACTGACTCGCCCAGCTCGGGCATCTCAACAGAGTGCGCCATGTTTAAAGTCTCCTCATTGAAACGTTGGAAGCTATACGGCACAAAGCGTACCTGCATCCACACACGTTCGTTGCCCAAGGGGTGACCTAATTGCTTAGACAGGCCCGTATGATGTGGGGCGTGTTCAACCTGTTCGGCAAAGGCAAGAAGTCCACGACGTTCAAACCGCCACGGGCACCGGGCGAGACAATCCGCCCCGACGACGCACAATACTTGCGCGATTGGGTCGCCGGCCGCACGTTCGTGGAAGGCTTTGTCGAGCCAGAAACCATGGTCAACGAGATGTCCGTCGTTCTTGTCGACGAGCACGGCAACTACACCCGACGTCGCATCGGCGGGCCCAAAGGCATCGACGCCGTCTCCGACATGTTGGGCATTCTGCTCTACGACGTCGAAGAGACCGGCTACCCCGACCGTATGCGCAAGAAAATGGAGCAAGAACGCATTCTGCGCAAGCGTGAGGAACAAAAAGAACGCCGCGCCCGGTTCGAGCGCGGCGAAAACCCGTACAGCTAGACGGCTGGTGCCCCCCGCCCGGCCCATACGGCTAAACGGCACATCAAAGACGGTACATTTCACCGAAAAATAGCGAAATGTACCGTGTACGGTGTGCCGTTTAGGTGGGGAGGCCTAGCAGGACTATGCAGCGGCATAGTCCTGTCGGCTCGAGAGCGGGGGACTATGCAGCGGCATAGTGGCCGTATTGCCTCAAACCCCTACTTCGCAGCCAGGCGGTTGAGCGCCTCGAGGATTGTGCGGACCGGGGCGCCGGTTGCGCGCTTCGGGGTGTAGCCCCAGGCGCCGCCGCCGTTCCAGGCCGGACCGGCGATGTCGATGTGAGCCCACTCGACGTTCTCCGGCACGAAGCGGGAGAGGTAGAGGCCGGCGAAGAGCATGCCGCCGGTGCGGGCGTTGTGGGTGTTGCGGATGTCAGCGATGGGGGACTTCAGCTCGTCTTCCTGCTCCTCGAGAAGCGGCATAGCCCAAGCCTGCTCACCGACGGCACGGCCTGTCTCGGCGATGAGGTCGCGCAGGTCGTCGGACCCCATCACGCCGGAGGTGCGGTTGCCCAGAGCAACCAGCTGTGCGCCGGTGAGGGTTGCGGTTTCGATGAGGTAATCGGGGTTGTCCTCGCAGGCGCGGGCGATGGCGTCGGCAAGGACGAGGCGGCCTTCGGCGTCGGTGTTGATGACCTCGCTGGTGATGCCGCCGTAGTGGGTGATCACGTCGCCCGGGCGGGTGGCGGTGCCGGATGGCATGTTCTCGGCCAGGGGCAGCCAGGCGTCGATACGCACTGGCAGCTCAAGGCGGGCGGCAGCGGCGATGACGCCGAGCTGTGCTGCGGAGCCGCCCATGTCGGAGATCATGTCCTCCATGCCGGAGCCCGGCTTCAGCGAGATGCCGCCGGTGTCGAAGGTGATGCCCTTGCCCACGAGCGCGACCTTCTTCGTTGCGCTCGAAGGTGCCCAGGTCAGGTGCACCAGGCGCGGGGTGCGGGCGGAGCCACGTCCGACGGAGAGGATGCCGCCGAAGCCCTGATCTTCAAGCGCCTTGTCGTCGAGTACCTCGATGTCCAGGCCGGCCGTCGAGGCGACTTCGCCCATGACGGCGGCGTAGGACTCCGGGTAGAGAAAGTTTGACGGGGTGTTGACCAGGTCGCGGGCCAGGTTGACCGACTCGGCGACGATGACGGCCTGCTCGAACGCCTTCTCGTCTGCGCCGACCACGGTGACTTCGGTGGTCTGGGGGAGTTCGGCGTCGGTGTTGTCGTCGTCAAGCGTGTTGGCGGTGGACTTCAGACCGTTGTAAACGTAGCCGCCGAGCAGGAGGCCCTCGACGACCGGCTGGACGCCGAACTCGGCGGAGATAGCTGCCTTTTCCACCCCATTGAGGGTGCGGGTGGCGGCGCCGACGGCGCGGCGCACGGCTTCGTCGTCAATGTCGTTCGCGTCGCCGAGGCCGTACGCGATGACCAGCGTGCCGTCGACGACAACGCGGGTGACCTCGTTAGCCGTACCCTTCGCGCCGACCGCAACGAGGGCTTCAAGCAGGCCCTTCGGGGCAAGTTGGGTGACAGGAAGTTCGACTCCGTCTTCGCCCTGTGCGACCGGAACCAGCAGCACAGCGCCCTCAGGGGCGGCAGAACCGGCAACCGCGCGCACCGTCGTACCGCGGGCAGGAAGTGTGACATCGAACGACATAAACAACACCTTTCTGACAATTGAACAGGATTGCCTCCCGAGGGTACATAGCCACGGAGTAACGTGGGCCACATGTCTAACCTCGAATTCGCAGTTACCCCGTCAGACCACCCCGCAACCGATGCTGAGCGTGAAAAGATCCTCGCTAACCCGGCGTTCGGCCAGGAGTTCACCGACCACATGGTTTCCATCGACTGGACCGAAGACAAAGGCTGGCACAACGCCCAGGTGCGCGCGTACGAACCGATCGCGCTCGACCCGGCCGCCAACGTCTTCCACTACGGCCAGGCGATCTTCGAGGGCCTGAAGGCGTACCGCCACACCGATGGGCGCATCACCGCGTTCCGTCCGGAGCAAAACGCTGAGCGTATGCGCAGCTCCGCGCGTCGTATGGCAATGCCGGAACTGCCGGATGAGGACTTCTTGGAGGCCGTGCGCCAGTTGGTCACCATCGACCAGAAGTGGGTACCTGAAGCTGGCGGCGAGGCGTCGCTGTACCTGCGTCCATTCATGATCGGCACGGAGAAGACCCTGGGTGTGAAGCCGTCCTCGTCGTACTCCTTCTACATCATCGCCTCCCCGGCAGGCGCCTACTTCAAGGGTGGCGTCAAGCCGGTCAGCGTGTGGATCTCCGAGGACTACGTCCGTGCAGCACCTGGTGGCACCGGCGATGCGAAGTTCGCCGGCAACTACGCGGCGTCCCTGCTTGCGCAGCAGCAGGCTGCGGACAAGGGCTGCGACCAGGTTGTGTGGCTGGACGCGATCGAGCGCAAGTACATCGAGGAAATGGGTGGCATGAACCTCATGTTCGTCGAGGGCTCCGGCAAGGACGCGAAGATCATCACCCCGTCCCTGTCCGGTTCGCTCCTGCCGGGTATTACGCGTAAGTCGCTGCTGCAGGTCGCAGAAGACCTGGGTTACACCAGCGAGGAGCGCAAGATCACCGTCGAGCAGTGGCGTGCTGGTGCCGAGGACGGCACCATCTCCGAGACCATGGCGTGCGGCACCGCAGCTGTGATCACCCCGGTTGGCCGCGTGCTCAGCAACGAGGGCGAGTTCACGGTGAATAACAACGAGGCCGGCGAGATCACCCTGGCAATGCGCGAGCGTCTGCGCGGCATCCAGACCGGCGAGGTCGAGGACACCCACGGTTGGAACCTCACGCTCGTCGAGGGCTAGTCGCTTATCGACGATCCCCCGGCGAGCACCTCGCCAACCATCTCCGCCGCCAGGTTTAACTGCGGCAACGCGGCCAGGGCCCCAGCGCCCTGGCCCGTTTTCATATCCAGGTGTTGCAACGGTCGAAGCCCGAGCGCTTCGAAACAGCCAGCCTGCGCCGGCTCGTTCGCCTCCTGCGCTGCCATGAGCCAGTCTTTGGTGTCGGGTGCGAGGCGTTCGGCGACGTATGCGGCGACGGCGGGGTAGACGCCGTCGATAAGCAACGGCGTGCGGCGCGCGGCGGCCTGGGCGATGAAGCCGACCAGGCAGGCGAAATCCGGTCCGGTGAGTTCGGCGCAGACGCGTTCGGTGTCGTCGCGGAACCAGCGCACGCGGAACATCGCGTCGCGAATAGCGGCGACCTTGATCTTCCAGACCTCATCGTTGATGCCGGAGCCACGCCCGATCGCCTTTGCGGGCTCAGTGCGCGTAAACGTGCCGTACACCGCCGCGGCGACGGTGGTGTTGCCAACGCCGATGTCTCCGGGGATCAGCAGGTCAGCACCGCCGTCGATTTCACTATCGGCGATCTCTGCACCCGCAGCCAACGCCGCATCCCACACGTCTTGCGACACGGCGGGTCCCACGTCGATGGCGCCGGTGGGGGTGTCCAGGTAGTCGTCGATAAGCCTGATGCTCGCTCCCGCAACCCGCGCCGTCGTGGAGGCAGGGCCGACACCGGCGCGCAGCTGCTCAACCTGAGCGGCGCCGGCATCCGATGTCCACGCCGACAAACCTCGCGTAGCAATGCCGTGATTGCCAGCGACGATCACGGCACGCGGGCGCAGAAACGGTGTGGGCACGTCACGGCCTTGTACGGAGGCAACCCACGCACCGATCGCCCCCAGCCTTCCAAGGGCAACGCCACTCGTGCCACCTGCCAACGCATCCGCCACCGCACGGGCATGCGCGCGTTTCGGCGGCTCAACCGGGGGAAACTGCATGGGCTATACCTTCGCGCCCAACGCCACCCGTGGCTTGGGGGAGCGCCAGTTACGCGGCTGAGTAGCGCGGGAGAACGCGTACATACCCAGGCTGAAACCAGTGTTCGCCTCTGGGAACTTTGCACGGACCGCACGGTTGGCGCGGATGCCGATGATGATGCCCTCGATGAAGATGGTGACGATAAACAACAGGCTCACCAAAGACAATGCCGCCGCGACGCGAGGCAGCCACGTGCCGATCAACATCACGATTAGCAGCACCAGCGCCATCGGCATGACGTAGTTGTTGAAGAAGCGCTGCGAGTCCACCCAGTCACGGATGAAGCGACGCTCCTCGCCCTTGTCGCGCTCCATGAGGTAGCGCTCGTCGCCCGAGTCGATCTTGGCCTGCATCTCGCGGTTGCGGGCCCGATTCTCCTCGCGCACCTGCTTCTTGTGTGCCTTCCACTCCTCTTTGGTCATGGACTTCTTCAGCTCTTTTTCCCGCTGACGAATCTGCGCCGGGGTGGCCGCATTCGGGTCGCGCACAACACCGCGCTTGATCTCTTGATCAAGTCGCTTCGGCGTCGGCTTGCCCTTCGGCGGGGTGTAGCCCTTCGGAAGCTTCTGCTCTGCGGCCTCTGGGGTGTCTGCCGCGGGCGCGTTGTCGGTCTGAGGCAGTTCGGCCTTGGTCGAACCAGCCTCAGCGGTCTGCTCGGATTTTTGCCAGGGTAGTTTCACGCCACCTAGGCTACAAGGCCACCGCGACATTCCTGTAACCAGTGGGAATAGATTGCGGGGGAGAACCGTTACACCGGCTATGAAGGGGCGCGCGTAGCATGGGCGCCACTCGAACGCGTAGCACGAAGGAGTACCCAATGACTGCACCTACTTCCGCAACTGGCGTGAACCTCACCGAGGCAGCGGCGGCGAAGGCAAAGGCCCTGCTTGACCAGGAGGGGCGCAACGACCTGTCCCTGCGTATCGCCGTTCAGCCTGGTGGCTGCGCTGGTCTGCGCTACCAGCTCTACTTCGACGACCGCGACCTGGACGGCGACAAGGCCGATGAGGTTGGCGGCGTGCGTCTTGTCGTGGACAAGATGAGCGTGCCGTACCTCATGGGCGCGACGATCGATTTCGCCGACACCATTGAGCAGCAGGGCTTTACCATCGACAACCCGAACGCAGGTTCCGCTTGCGCTTGTGGCGACAGCTTCAACTAAGCCACTGCTTATCGACGAATTTCCGTACCGGCCATCACGCCAGTACGGGGATTTTTCTGTGCTGTAGTGCCGCTACGAACAGTTGTGTTCGTCCCGGAGCCACTGCAGCGCCTGTTCCTGGCCACCTTGAACATCGGGTTCGATCGGGTCTTCCGCAAACGTTTCGCCGGTGCGGGCCTTATCCTTCGCGATGGTCAGCATTAGGCTGCTGCCGTCCGGGAAGTCGTAGACGGTGTTCGCCGAGGCGTATCCGGCGGTGGGGGTGCCGAAACTACGCGACTGATCCAGGCCGCGGAAGGCCAGCATAGTGGCTTCGCCGGACGAGGCGGTGAGGTCGTCGACAAGCACTGCGACTGGCACGCCGTCCCATTTGCCGCCGGAGGTTTCTACGGGGCTGCCGCCACCGCTGACAGCGTTGCCGCTTACCGTCACCGGCGACGAACCGCCTGCCGAGACGAACTCGAGCACCGTGCCGTCGGGCAGCACAGGGGACAGGCCGGCGACCATCGGGCCCATGTCGCCGCCGTCGTTGCCGCGCAGATCCACAACCACGCCACAGGCGCCGTTGTCGCGCGCTTGCACTAGGCCGGATGTCAGCGTGTCGGCGTAGGACTGGATATCGTCGTGGCGGCTGACGCCCGGCACCGTTGCCCACGCTACGTTCCCGTTGCGTTCGACGGCCGCACGTGTGGATTCCATCTCGGCGTATTCCTGCTCGACGTTCGGGTCGATAAGTTCCGAGTGCTTGCCGCCAGCAGCCTGGACCGCGTCGTTGAGCGCCGGACGGATCTCGTCGAGCGAATCCGCCTGTTTCGCGGCCTCGCGTGCCTTGTCACTAGCCTCGGCAAACTCGGGGGAGTCCGCGTAAATGCCCTGTTCTGCCAGGTCGAGCACCGTTGAAGCGTAACGCTTCGGCGTATCGGTACCCATGAACTTGGCGGTGCCGGTGAACATGGCCGTCATGGTCGGCCCGTACACATAGGCGGCGGCGCCGGCGGCGATCAGCAGCACGCCGAACACCGCGGCGATGGTGGTGAGTACTTTCTTTGCGGTTGACATGCACCACATTCAACCGGTGCGCGGGCAGCCCGGCAATACAGGCAACTGCCCAATCGAGGTAGTGCTGGCACTGCCTACAGCTCGACCGGGTAATCCTTGTGCTCGATCTGGGGGTCGATGCGGTTTTCCACGAAAATGCCGTGCCAAACCATGAACGCCAGCACCGTCCAGAGACGACGCGAGTGGTCGGACACACCATCGTGGTGCTCCTTGAGCATCTCCAGGACCTGGTCCTTGGCAAAGATGTCGTCGGTTTGCGACTCGCGAATCGTGTCCTGCGCCCAACCAAAGAGCTCGTCGCCCGCCAGCCAGTGACGCATCGGCACCGGGAAGCCCAACTTCTTGCGATGCAGCACGTGTGGCGGAACGATCTGCTCCATCGCCTTACGCAACGCGTACTTCGTGGTGCCGTTGGCAATCTTCTGGTCGTACGGGATCGTCTGCGCGACCTCGAAAACTTCCTTGTCCAGGAACGGAACGCGCAGCTCCAGCGAGTTCGCCATGTTCATCTTGTCTGCCTTGACCAGAATGTCACCACGCATCCAGGTGAACAGGTCAAGGTTCTGCATACGTGCCACCGGATCCATCTCGGTCGACGTTGCATAAATCGGTGCGGTGACCTCGCGGTGGTCCCACTCGCGCTTCGCCCACGGTAGGACGCGCTGGAGCTGCTCAAAGTTAAACGAGCGCGCATTGCCGTAGTAACGGTCTTCCATCGGGGTAGTGCCTCGCTCGAGCAGGCTCTTGCCCTTCATGCCCTCCGGAAGTAGGCGGCTGAGGCGGTTCAACCCCTTGTTCAGCGCGCTCGGCAGTTTCTCAAACGGTGCCAGCGACAGCGGTTCCTTATAGATGGTGTACCCACCGAAAAGCTCATCCGCGCCCTCACCGGACAGCACAACCTTGACGTGCTTGCGTGCCTCCTGCGCGACGAAAAACAGCGGCACCAGTGAAGGGTCAGCCACCGGATCGTCGAGGTACCACATGATCTTCGGAATCGCGTCGGCGTACTCCTCCGGGGAGACAATCTTCACGATGTGCTCCACACCAATCGCCGCAGCAGACTCTGCAGCGACGTCCACCTCGGAATAGCCCTCCCGCTCAAAACCAGTGGTGAAGGTCAACAGGTTCGGATTGTGACGCTTCGCCAGCGCCGCGATCGCCGTGGAGTCGATTCCGCCAGACAAGAAGGAACCAACCGTCACGTCAGCGCGCATATGCTTTTCGACGGAATCCTCCAACGCCCGGGCAATCCTGTCGTACAGGTCCTGCTCCTTGCCCTTTGGCACAGGCTGGGAATTGAAGTGTGGCTTGAAGTAGCGGTCCGAGTGGACCTCGCCACCAGGCTTGATAGTCACGGTGCAGCCCGACTCCACGCGACGGATCTCGCGGTGCAGGCTCTCCGGCTCCGGGACGTATTGCAGGTCCACGTAGTGCTCGATCGCACGACGATCAAGGTCGAGGCCTAGACCAAGGTCGTCTGCCATCTCCAGGATCGACTTCTTCTCAGAGGCGAAAACGGTGCCCTTGTCGGTCGTCGCATAGAACAGTGGCTTGATGCCAAACTGGTCGCGCGCTGCGAACATCGTCTTGGTCTCGGTGTCCCAAATAGCGAAGGCGAACATGCCGCGCAGATGCTCAACCACGTTGGCGCCCCAGTGGTGGTAGCCCACCACGATCGGCTCACCGTCACCTGCGGTGTTGAAGGTGTATCCGGCCTTGGTGAGTTCCTCGCGCAACTCCACGTAGTTGTAAATCTCGCCGTTAAACGTCAGGGCGTAACGTTCGGGGTTTTCTGCCGGCCCCCAGCGCAGTGGCTGGTGGGAGTGCTCGATGTCGATGATCGCCAGGCGGTTAAAGCCGAAAACAGCGTCATCGTCGTTCCATGTTCCCGCAGCGTCAGGGCCGCGGTGATACATGCAGGAAAGCGAGCGACCGACCGCGTCGGTAAACACTGGGGCATCGCCGCGGGCAGTCAACAGTGCAACAAGACCGCACATCGTTGTGAAACCTCTCCTATATATAAGGTGCGCCGCCTCGAACCGTGCGGCACCGTCATGACGCATTCCACAATAGGGTTTTCAACGGCGAACTCGTGAACCGAACGCGTCGCGGAGTGTCCACCTTTTGCGGTGCCCCATAAGGGGGCCAACTAATGGTTGAGGGGTCAAAGCGAAGATTTCGACTGATCTTCGCAACGCCTTGCTTATGAACTTAATGCCCAGCACTGCGGGTTAATTTGCGGGGGAGAGGTGGTTTTGTTCGGAGGGGCGATCGTCGAAAAGCGTGAGGCTCGACAAGATTCCGTAGCGACGATCTGTTTGAACTATTCTGGCTCCGTAGGAATGTTCTGCCATCGGCATGTGCATTCGATGGTTCTAGTGTGGACAGGAAGGCAAACACACGTGGAAAAGGAAGTTAAGCGCGGATTCGCCAAGAAGGCTGCCGTCGCCGGTTCGCTGCTCCTCGGAAGCTTTGCGCTGACGGGCTGTGATGTAGCTCCGCCGGAGTCAGTCGCGCGCATCCTCGACATGGGCTGGCCGGACCCGGTCACCCCTGAAGGTACCCAGATGTACAACTTCTGGGTTTGGGTCTGGGTAGCAGCCTGGACAATCGGCATCATTATGTGGGGTCTTTTCCTCTGGTCCATCGTTCGGTGGAACCACAAGGCCCGCGAAAAGCAGGGTGCCGGCGAGTTCCCGAAGCAGCTGCAGTACAACGTGCCGCTCGAGCTCGGTCTGACGATCCTCCCGATCGTCATCGTTATGGTCCTGTTCTTCTTCACGGTTCAGGCACAGACCCGCACGACCGCCCTGGATAAGGATCCGAAGGTTACCGTTGACGTCACCGGCTACCAGTGGAACTGGAAGTTCGGCTACGCAGAGGTCGCAGGCGATCTGACTGCAGACGGTCGCGACTACGACGGTCTTGACGCTGAGCGCCAGGCTCTTGCAGAGGCGACGAAGTACGACGACGAGGACATGCACAACGCGAACCCGATCCACGGCACCTCGATGGGCGACCTGTCCTACCTCAACTTCAACGAGATCGAGACCGTTGGCTCCACCGAGGAAGTTCCGGTCCTGGTTCTGCCGACCGACACCCCGATTGCATTCCGTCTCGCGTCCGGTGACGTGAACCACGCATTCTGGGTTCCGGAGTTCCTCTTCAAGCGCGACGTCTACGCGCACCCGGAGTCGAACCAGCAGCAGCGTGAGTTCCAGATTGAGCGCATCGACAAGGAAGGTGCATTCGTCGGCCGCTGTGCTGAGATGTGCGGTACCTACCACGCAATGATGAACTTCGAGATCCGTGCAGTCACGCCCGAGAAGTTCCAGCAGTACATCGAATTCCGTCGCCAGAACCCGGAGGCACCGAACTCCGAGGCACTGCGCTCCATCGGTGAAGCACCGTACGCAACCAGCACCCGTCCGTTTGTGTCCGAGCGCGAGGGTTCTCGTGACGGCGTCAACACTGTCGATCCGAACGCGACCGTTTAAGAAAGAGAGAACGTAGCCATGGGAACCGGTTCAAAAGTTTTCTACGCCATTGGCACATTTCTTGCCCTGATGGCAGTGTTCTACATCCTCGCAACGGCGTGGATCGGCGAAGATGCATACCTCTTCGGTGTTGAGTGGATCGGCGCAGTGGGCCTCGTGCTTGCTACCGCACTCTGCTTCATGCTCGGCGGTTACCTCCACATTGCGGAGTCCCGCTCTGACGTCCTCCCGGAAGACTGGGAAGAGGCAGAGATTGAAGACGGCGCTGGCGTGCTGGGCTTCTTCTCGCCGGGCTCGATCTGGCCGTTTACGATGTCTGCATCGATTCTGTTCCTCGGCCTCGGCATTGCCTTCTGGCAGTTCTGGCTGATCGCCTTTGGTGCGGTCATGCTGATCTGGGCTACCGCCCAGCTGAACCTGCAGTACGGCATTCCGCGCGAGAAGCACTAACGCAGAAAGAGTGGGTCGCGGCCTTCCCGGCCCACGATAGTGCCCCTTCCGAGTTATCGGAAGGGGCACTTTTGTTGTTAAAGAGATATCAATCAATCGAAAGTTTAGGCACGAAGCGGGGGTGTGCCACAATGTGATGTCGGGCACACTTGGGAACTTTCTGGAACCCCAGCGCGACTCCTATTTGCTCGAGTAATTGGAGGAACTATCTTGTGGGGGAGCCGGCGACTTTGGGTGGCGGGGCAATGACCTGCGTTGATATGCGTCGGATAGACGCTATAAAAAGTTCCCGAAATTCTAAAAATTATTTTTGCAACCAAAATGTTTTTAAATGCTGCTGGTTGGGCCCTGTCTCACAGGGAAATCGTGGGGGTGAATGAGATGAATATCAGGAAGAAATAGGGGATAATCGCATGCGTGACGACCGCAACTACTAACCCAAATATGGCGACTCCGCAGAATCGTCTTCCGGCGCTGAACCGGCCGAACATGGTCAGCGTTGGCACGATCGCGTTCCTCGCCCAAGAGCTCATGTTCTTTGCCGGCTTGTTCGCGATGTACTTCACATCGCGTGCAAACGGCCTCGCCGCAGGTGACTGGAGCAACCAGACGGACCACCTCAACGTCCTTTTCGGCGGAATCATTACCGTCGTGCTGATTGGTTCCTCTTTCACCTCTCAGTTCGGCGTGTTCGCTGCAGAACGAGGTGACGTATACGGCTTGCGCAAGTGGTTCACCGTAACCGTTGTGCTTGGCGTCATCTTCCTCGGTCTGGTGGCATTCGAATGGACCGAGATGGTCATGCACGGCGTGACCCCGCAGTCCAGCGTTTATGGATCGGTGTTCTACATCATCACCGGTTTCCACATGGCGCACGTGACTGCAGGCATCATCGCGTTCATCGTTGTGCTGATGCGAGTAGCCAAGTCGAAGTTCACCCCGGCACAGGCAACTGCTGCCATGGTGGTTTCGTACTACTGGCACTTCGTCGACGCCATTTGGATCGGCGTGTTCATCACCCTGTACCTCGTCCAGTAGCCGTGCCCTGGGTATAACCCGGGCTGCAGACGTGTTCTGAAAACTCGTTAATAAGGAACAAAATGGAAAACTCACCCAACAAGAAGCGTCGCGCACGCAAGGCGCAGCGCACCTTCGCAGGTGCTGCTGCGTTGACGCTGGGCTTGTCCGGCGCGGGTCTTCTCGCATCGGCGTTGGCCCCTAATGCACAGGTGGCCACCGCCCAGCGTGACGACCAGGCCCTTATCCAGGAGGGTAAGGAAATCTACGACGTCGCTTGCATCACCTGCCACGGTGCGAACCTGCAGGGCGTTGCCGACCGTGGTCCGTCTCTGATCGGTACCGGCGAAGGCGCCGTGTACTTCCAGGTCAACTCTGGCCGTATGCCGATGATGTCGAACGACGCGCAGGCTGAGCGTAAGAAGCCGCGCTACACGGAGAACCAGGCTCTCGCCTTGGCTGCATATGTCGCAGCCAACGGTGGTGGCCCGGAGCTCGTGTACAACCCGGACGGCACCCTGGCTAAGGAAGAGCTGCGCGGCAAGAACTACGACGGCAAGGTTCAGGAAGCAGACGTCGCACGTGGCGGCGAACTCTTCCGTTTGAACTGCGCCTCCTGCCACAACTTCACCGGTCGTGGTGGCGCATTGTCTTCTGGTAAGTACGCCCCGGTGCTCGACCCTGCGAACGAGCAGGAGATCTACCAGGCGATGCTCACTGGTCCGCAGAACATGCCGAAGTTCTCTGACCGTCAGCTCAGCGCTGATGAGAAGAAGGACATCATTGCCTTCATTAAGTCGACCAAGGAGACCCCGTCCCCGGGTGGCTGGTCCCTCGGTGGCCTCGGCCCGGTTTCTGAAGGTATTGCGATGTGGATGATCGGCATCTCGCTGGTCGCCGCTGGTGCTATGTGGATTGGATCCCGCTCATGAGTGATGTGAAGAAGAATTACACGAAGGAAGAGCTTGACCGCATGAGCAATGCGGAGCTCGCTGCTCTCGGCACGGAGCTTGACGACGTAACGGTTGCTTACCGTAAGGAGCGCTTCCCGGTCGAGGGTGACCCTCGCGAGAAGTCCTCTGAGCGTGGCATCAAGATTTGGTTGGCCATCTCGGTTCTCGCCGCGATTGCTTTCCTCGGTGTTTACCTGTTCTGGCCGTGGGAGCCGAAGTTCCACGGCGACGAAGGTCTCTGGATCTACACCTTCTACACGCCACTGCTTGGTCTGACTGCAGGCCTGGCCTTTCTCGGCCTGGGTGTTGCAATCATCCAGTACGTGAAGAAGTTCGTCCCTGAAGAGATCGCTGTACAGCGTCGCCACGACGGCCCGTCCAGCGAGCTGGATCGTCGCACTACGACCGCACTGCTGAACGATGCTTGGGAGACCTCGACGCTTGGTCGTCGCAAGGCGCTCAAGGGTCTGCTCGGCACCGCTGGTGTCCTCGCCGGTCTGATGGTCATCGCTCCGCTTGGCGGCATGATCAAGAACCCGTGGAAGGTCCGCCACGAGCTGAACTACTTCGGCGACGGCACCCTGTGGACCCACGGCTGGACCGTCCAGGATCAAGGCGTGAAGGTTTACCTCGGCCGCGACACCGGTGCGATTGCAGAACTTCACAAGGGTGAGGTCGGCTCGCACTACACCACCGCCGGCGTGTCTCGCCTGGTGCGTATGCGTCCGGAGGACCTTGCCGCCGCTGCGATGGAGACCGTGTTCCCGCTCTACCCAGAGGACGTCAATGACGGCAAGGAATACGACCCGAAGCGCGATGTGTATGAGAACCACATGCACTCCATCCACGGTCCGCGCAACGCTGTCATGCTGATCCGTCTGCGTTCTGAGGACGCGAAGCGCGTCATCGAACGTGAGGGTCAGGAAGACTTCCACTACGGCGATTACTACGCCTACTCCAAGATTTGCACGCACATTGGTTGCCCGACCTCGCTGTACGAGGCTCAGACCAACCGCATCCTGTGCCCGTGCCACCAGTCGCAGTTCGATGCGTTGCAGCACGGTAAGCCGATCTTCGGTCCCGCCGCTCGTGCACTGCCGCAGCTTCCTGTGACGGTTGACGAAGACGGTTACCTCATCGCCAACGGGAACTTCATTGAGCCCGTCGGCCCGGCATTCTGGGAGCGTCAGTCCTAATGAGTACGAAACTTCAGCAAGCCGCAAACAATGCGGATTCCCGCTTTACCGTTGCGGGCGTCCTGCGCCCGCAGCTCAACAAGGTCTTCCCGACGCACTGGTCCTTCATGCTCGGCGAGATGGCGCTCTACAGCTTCATCATCCTGCTGCTGACCGGTATCTACCTGGCCTTGTTCTTCGACCCGTCGATCACCAAGGTGATCTACGACGGTGCATACCTGCCGCTCAACGGCGTCGAAATGTCCCGTGCATACGCAACCGCGCTTGACATTTCCTTTGACGTCCGCGGTGGCCTGTTTGTTCGTCAGATGCACCACTGGGCTGCACTGATGTTCATGATGGCCATGTTCGCCCACATGATGCGTGTCTTCTTTACCGGTGCGTTCCGTCGCCCGCGTGAGGCAAACTGGCTCATCGGTGTAACCCTTGTCCTCCTCGGCATGATTGAGGGCTTCATGGGCTACTCCCTGCCGGACGATCTGCTCTCCGGTGTTGGTCTGCGCATTATGTCCGCGATCATCCTGGGCCTGCCGATCATCGGCACCTGGATGCACTGGGCTATCTTCGGTGGCGACTTCCCGTCCGATCTGATGCTGGACCGCTTCTACATCCTGCACGTGCTGATCCTGCCGGGCATCATCCTGGCGCTGATCGCAGCTCACCTGCTGCTCGTGTGGTTCCAGAAGCACACCCAGTTCCCGGGACCGGGTCGCACCGAGAACAACGTTGTTGGTGTCCGCATCATGCCGGTGTTTGCAACGCACGCAATCGGCTACATGATGATCGTGTTCGCAGTGCTGGCTGCAATGGCTGGTCTGACCACCATCAACGGTATTTGGAACATCGGCCCGTACAACCCGTCGCAGGTGTCTGCTGGTTCGCAGCCTGACGTCTACATGCTGTGGACTGATGGTGCCGCCCGTGTCATGCCGGCTTGGGAGCTCTACATCGGTAGCTACACCATCCCGGGTGCATTCTGGGTCGCACTGCTCTGTGGTCTGATGGTTGCGCTGCTCATCGCCTACCCCTTTATCGAGAAGAAGGTCACCGGCGACGACGCACACCACAACTTGCTGCAGCGTCCGCGTGACGTTCCGGTACGTACCGGCATCGGCGTGATGGGTCTGACCTTCTTCCTGCTGATGACCATCTCCGGTGGTAACGACCACGTTGCTCACTTCTTCCAGATCTCGCTGAACGCGATGACCTGGGTGGGACGTATCGGCATCATTGTTCTGCCGCCGCTGGCATTCTTCATCACCTACCGTCTGTGCATCGGCCTGCAGCGCTCCGACCGCGCTGTGCTGGAGCACGGTATCGAGACCGGCATCATCAAGCGTTTGCCGAACGGTGCCTTCATCGAGATCCACCAGCCGCTTGGCCCAGTGGACGAGAATGGTCACCCGGTTCCGCTCGAGTACGCAGGTGCTCGTGTGCCGAAGCAGATGAACCAGCTTGGCTTCGCTGACTCTGAGACCATCGGTAAGTTCTCGCCCGCCGAGATCGGCGTGTCTGAGCGTGTACGCGATGCAGAGAAGCAGAAGCACGAGGAAGCTGTCGAGACGCTGCGTGCTCTCGAGGCCAACAAGGATCGCGACGACCGCGACGTATCGCCTCGCTAGCATGTAAGTAGTTGCGTGAATCGCCCCGCACCACACTGTGGTGCGGGGCGATTTTCTTTGTAACAATGAGGTTAACAAGCGAGTGTGAGTAAGATCACACAATCCGTTTTAATTGGGTTGTCTTTAACTTTGCGGGGATCAACTTGCTTCTTGGTTCGGCGGATAAATGTGCAGCGTATGGCCGTGTTTTGAGGTTGTTGGACCGTTCTTAGTTTTCATTTAGAAACGCAGACTTCGACGCTGTTTCTCATCAAATCTTTTGATAACGGAACTGTAACGGCGTGTTGGCTGGACACTCTTGTTGCCGTTTCGTAACCTGTTCGAGACATTGCGACAACAGCCGTTGGAAGCATGGATCGAAAACAACATATGAGCCGTAACTCTGAAGTGGAGATCGGAAAAGCCGATCGAAGCCGAAGGGGACCGGGGAACCAGAGTGGAGCACCTGCTCCCGTGGGGCGTAGGTCGTTCGGACCGAGGGTCATTTCTCAACACCCCGCCCGACAGCTAACCCGGTTGGCGAAGAGAAGATATGGAGAAAATCTAAAGTGGCAAAGCACCGTCGCCAGACCAACACCGCAGCCCGCGCAGCAGCGGCCACCACCGCTCTCGCAGCAGGCGCTGCGCTCATCGCGCCGGCCGCCGCCTCCGCAGCAGAGGTCCGCGTCCCCAACTCGCCGATCGCAGTACAGGTCCCGGGTATTGAGACCATTCCAGGCGTAGCGGCAATCCCGGGCATTGACGCCTGGATCCCGTCGCTGAAGGGTGCAGCCGCTACGGGCGACGCTCAGGCTGCTATCGCTCGCGTGAAGGCTCTGCCGGGCGTGAACAACGTTCCGGGCTTCAGCGCCTTCATCGCGAACGTCGAGAAGCAGGTTCTGCCGGCACAGGCCGCAACCAACTACTCGGCACCGGCCGCTGCGCCGCAGCCGGCTCCGGCCCCGCAGCCGTCCTTCGCTGAGCGCGTCGTGTCCATCGCACAGTCCAAGGTTGGTTCCCCGTACGTTTACGGTGCGGCTGGCCCGAACGCATTCGACTGCTCCGGCTTCACCTCCTGGGTTTACGCTCAGGCTGGCAAGTCCATCCCGCGTACCTCCCAGGCTCAGGCTGCTGCTGGCCAGCAGGTTGCGCTGAGCAACATCCAGCCGGGTGACATCGTTGTTTACTACGGTGGTGCATCCCACGTTGGCATCTATGTTGGCAACGGCCAGATCATCGATGCGCTGAACTCCGGTATCCCGGTGGGCTACCGCGATCTGCACCTCATGCCGATCCACTCTGTGGTTCGCTTCTAACGGCACGTTTTCAAGCCCCGACTCTGTGTTTGGAGTTGGGGCTTTCGTGCGTTTTGGGGACCTTGACACCTCGTGCGTCACACCAGTGCTCTTGATTCACAATATGCTGTGTGGCCATGTTTTTTGCTTGGACGGTGGGGCCGATGTCGCTATAGTTTTTGTGTTCTCACAAGTATTGCGAAAAGGTTTTGGTCGTGGGTAAGCACTCTTTTCAGTCTCGTCGTCCTTCTGCTCAGAAGACCGCGGTGTCCGCGCTCGTCGGCGCCATTCTCGCCGGCGGCGTAGCGGCCCCTGTGAAGGCCGATGATGTCGATGCTCTCATCGATGAGATGGAGCAGATCTCCCACGACGCCACTGCGAAGTCGGAAGAAATTAAGGGACTCGAAGAGAAAATCGCCGATTCAGAGCGCAAGGTTGAGGAAGCCAATGGCCGCGCTGCAGAGGCGAAACAGGAACTTGCCGCTATTCAAGAGGTAAGCAACGAGCATCGCAGGAATGTCGGTGACATTGCGCAGTCCCGTTACCGTATCCCGAAATCTGACGCGATCCTGACCACCCTGGATTCGGGCAACCCGCAAGAGGCGATCGACCGTTCCGCTTATTTGGCGGCGCTCACTCGCAAGTCTCAGCGTGCGTTGATCGACTTGGAGGATGCCAACCGGGTGGCGGCAGAGAAGTCCAACTCGGCCAATATTGCGGTGGCTGAGGCACGCCATGCGCGCAATGAGCTGGAGATTCAGCGTAAGAAGCTGGAGCGTGAACGTGAAGAGTTGGATGACAAGGTTCGTGACATCGAACACCGCGTAGACAACTTGAGCGAGGCCGATCGCCTGCGCTGGATCAATAAGGACAACCCGATCAGCGGCGCGTCGCTTCCGGGCGTGGACTCCGGAATCGTTGGTGCGGCGTTGGCGCAAGTGGGTAAGCCATATGGCTGGGGCTCTGCTGGACCGGATGCGTTCGATTGCTCTGGTTTGATGGTGTGGGCGTATGGGCAGAACGGCATTAGCATTCCGCGTACCTCCCAAGCGCAGCTTGCGGGTGGCACGCCGGTGTCGCTGGATGCGTTGCAGCCGGGTGACATCATTGGTTACTACCCGGGTGTGACTCACGTGGGTATGTACATCGGTAACGGCATGGTCGTGCACTCGTCTGACTACGGCATTCCGATCCAGGTAGTGCCGGCGAACTCCATGCCGATTCAGGGGGCTGTGCGCTACTAGCGCGATTATGACCACGTTGTTGGTAACGAATGATTTCCCGCCCACTGTCGGCGGGATTCAGTCGTACTTACGGGATTACGTCGACGAGCTCGTCAAGCGCGAAGGCCCGGAATCAATCGTGGTGCTCGCCTCCGTCCAGGAAGCAGATGCTGCGCGCGAGTGGGACGCCGAGCAGAGTTTCGCGGTGATTCGTTGGCCGCGCAACATCATGTTGCCTACCCCGGGGCTTGCTCGGGAGATGGCTCGAATTATCAGAACGCACAGCATCGACACTGTGTGGTTCGGTGCGGCTGCACCGTTGGCAATTCTCGGAGCCCAGGCGAAACGTGCTGGAGCAAAACGTGTGGTGGCCACCACCCACGGCCACGAGGTGGGCTGGGCGATGATTCCTGTGGCCCGTCAGGTGTTGCGCCGGATTGGTCGTAGCGCGGATGTGGTGACGTACATTTCGCGGTTCACGATAGAGCGCTTGCAGGCGGTGTTCGGCGATGACGTCGACTATGTTGCGCTGCCGTCGGGGGTGGACACGGATTTCTTCGCGCCAGCGAGCGCGCACAAGCGGGATGAAACGCGGCGCTGGCTCGGCGTGGGTGATGCGCCACTTGTGGTGTGTTCGTCGCGGTTGGTCCCGCGCAAGGGACAGGATGTGTTGATCCGTGCGTTGCCGGGGATTCGTCGATACGCGCCGAATGCGAGATTGGTGATTGTGGGGGAGGGGCCGTACGAGCAGCGGCTGCGCAAGCTCGCCGCGTCTTCGCCGGGCGTGGAATTCACGGGCCGGGTGTCGCGCGAGCGGTTGCGCGACATTGTGGCTGCCGCCGATGTGTTTGCCATGCCCGCGCGGACGCGGTGGGGTGGTCTTGATGTGGAAGGTCTGGGGATTGTGTATCTCGAGGCGCAGGCGTGTGGGGTTGCGGTAGTCGCTGGCGATTCCGGTGGTGCGCCGGAGACGGTGGTGCCGGAAAGCGGTGTCGTCGTCAATGGTCGCGATGTGAATGAGGTCGCGCGGTCCATTGGGCAATTGCTTTGCGACGACCACCGCACCGCCATGGGCACCGCCGGGCGCAAACATGTACAACGGGAGTTTTCGTGGGGCACTCTGGGGGAGCGCCTGCGCGACGTGTTGGCGGGTTAGGGCTGACCGCTGTCAGGGGCATAAACTGTCCGGCTATGACTTCACAACGAGGAGACCAGGCGCTGACAGTCGGCTTTGACATTGGCGGGACGAACGCTCGTGCATCTGTGGTCGCGCCGGATGGGTCGATCCTCGACACGGTGAGTACGCGGACCCCGCAGGACGCTGACGGGCTGACCCGCACGATCGTGCAGATGGTCGAGCAGCTCCAGGACAAACACGAGATCGGGGCAGTTGGCGCTGCCGTTGCGGGCTTCCTCGACCCGGAGTGTGAAATCGTGCGCTTTGCGCCCCATTTGCCGTGGCGTGATGATCAGCCGGTGCGCAAAGATTTGGAGAATGCGCTGGGGCTGCCGGTCCGCCTCGAGCACGATGCGAATGCAGCGGCCTGGGGTGAGTATCGGTTCGGTGCCGCTCGTGACACAGAGACGTGGGTGTTTTTCGCCGTCGGCACAGGGATCGGCGCAACGCTGATGCACCGTGGCGAGATTTACCGTGGTGCGTTCGGCACCGCGCCTGAGTTTGGCCACATCACGGTGGTGCCGGGTGGTCGGGTGTGCTCGTGTGGCAAGCAGGGCTGTCTTGAGCGTTACGCTTCTGGCACCTCGCTGGTCGATTGTGCGATCGAGATTGCCAGCAGGGGAGGGTATCGAGGTTCCGATTTGTACCGGGAGGTCGTCGAAAAGCGAGCAAGCGGGCACGACATTATGGCCGCAGCACGCGCAGGAGATGGGCTGGGTGTGGCGGCTCTGGAGAGTTTCTCCATCTGGCTGGGACGAGGCCTGGCAATGGTGTCCGACATTTTGGATCCATCGCTGATCGTCCTCGGCGGTGGTGTGAGCGAAGACGCTGATCTTTTCCTTGACGCTGCCAAAGCGTCCATGGCGTCGAACATCGTCGGCGCTGGATACCGTCCGCTGCCGGAGATCCTCTGTGCTGAGCTCGGAGCGAAGGCGGGTATGATTGGCGTTGCTGATTTGGCCCGCCAGCTGCGATAAAAAGGGGAGAAACAATGGCAAACAAGTGGTATTCCCTGTTCAAGGCTATTTTCGGGCCGCCGCTGTTGGTGTGGAACCGCCCGCGCATTTACGGTGTGGAGAACATCCCGGACGAAGGTCCGGCCCTGTTGGTTTCTAACCATCAGGCTGTGCTGGATTCCTTTTACTTGCCGTTGATGGTTCGCCGACAGCTGAAGTTCCCGGCCAAAATGGAGTACTTCACTGGCACGGGGCTCAGTGGACGTTTGCAGCGGTTTTTCTTCACCGCCGTGGGTCAAGTTCCCATTGACCGAAGCTCCGACACCGCCGGGGACGTCTTGCTGGAAACGGTGAAGAAGATTTTCGACGACGGCGAGCTCTTCGGCATTTATGCCGAGGGAACCCGTTCGCCGGATGGGCGTGTGTACAAGGGGCGCACTGGCATGGCGCGCATTGCTATGCCAACCGGCGTGCCTGTGATTTTGGTCGGCATGATTGGATCTGGTCGCGCGAACCCGATCGGCACCAAGCTCATCCGGCCGGTCAAGGTGCAGATCAAGATTTCGGAGCCGATTGATCCGCGAGCTTGGGCGGTTGAAAATGGCTACGACCCTGACTCGCGCGAGGCCGTGCGTCCCTTTACGGACTACTGCATGCATCGCATTGCAGAGATGATCGGTGAGGAATACGTGGATGTCTACGCGACCGATGTGAAGAAGTCCCTCGAGCAGACGGGGAAGTACCCCGAAGGTGCTGAACCGAAAACTGGGCCGAAAGGTGTGCAGTAATGAATAAACCACTTGTTACCCGAATCGCGTTGGTATGCGTCGTTGTTGTGATGTTCCTGATTGCGTCTGAGCAGGGCTGGTACCCGAAACTGTCGGGCCCGCTTGCTGTCGTTGCGGTGGCTGCAGTGATGTTTTGGCCGAGGCGTGTTGAGGGTGAGAAGGGCCCTTCGCGGCGCGAGGTGTTGGGGGATATTCGATCGGAGCAACGGAAGTAGTTCGACGCAGTGAGATTCTTCTACGACACCGAATTCATTGAGGACGGCGAGACGATCGAGCTGGTGTCCATCGGCATTGTTGCTGAGGATGGCCGCGAATACTATGCGGTGTCCGATGAGTTCGACCCAGCACGCGCCAACGCTTGGGTCAAAGCGCACGTGTTGTCGAAGCTCCCTCCGAAGAACCAACCAGTGTGGAAGTCGCTGGAGCGCATCCGTAACGAGGTCTATGAGTTTCTCACCTCGGGTGACACCAGGCCAGAACTGTGGGCTTGGGTTGGCGCCTATGACCACGTGGTGCTCGCGCAACTATGGGGTGACATGTCCGGTCTGCCGCGTTCGCTGCCGCGCTACACCTGCGAGCTGAAGCAGTATTGGCAGATGGCAGGCAAGCCGCGTCTGCCACGGGTGCCGGAGGGCAACCACGATGCTCTCGTTGATGCGCGCCATAATCTGCGGAAGTTTCGTGTATGTGCGGAGCATTTGCCGTTGAACCGCGACGGCACCGTATCCAAAATGTGAGACGATAAAACCGCCTTGTGAGAAGTTGCAGGCTGTACCGCCTGTACTGGGGCAGTAATCCGTGCTAAATATAGAACGGTGAGCTGGACTATTGATATCCCCAAAGAGGTACTGCCCGATCTGCCGCCGCTGCCGGGAGATTTAAACGCGCAGTTTGAAGATGTTATTTCCCGCGATGCGAAGCAGCAGCCGTCGTGGGACCCTGCCCAGGCTGAGTATGTTCGCAAGATTTTGGAGTCCGTCCCGCCGGTCGTGCTCGCGCCCGAGGTTGAGGGGCTCAAGTCGCATCTAGCGGACGTCGCCAACGGCAAGGCGTTCATGCTGCAGGGTGGCGATTGTGCTGAGACGTTCGAGTCCAACACCGAGCCACACATCCGTGCCAACGTGCAGACCCTGCTGCAGATGGCTGCGGTGTTGACCTACGGTGCGTCGATGCCGGTGGTCAAACTTGCTCGTATTGCTGGCCAGTACGCGAAGCCGCGCTCGTCTGATCTTGATGAGAACGGTTTGCCGAATTACCGCGGTGACATCGTCAATGGTGTGGATCCGACCGAGGAGTCTCGTCGCCACGATCCGGCCCGCATGGTGCGTGCGTACGCGAACTCGTCGGCGGCGATGAACTTGGTGCGTGCCCTGACGGCGTCCGGTACTGCGGACCTGCACAACATCAATAACTGGAACCGAGAGTTCGTGACTAACTCGCCTGCGGGTGCGCGTTACGAAGCACTTGCTCGCGAGATTTCGCGTTCGCTTGCGTTCATGGATGCTTGTGGCGTCAGTGACACGAACTTGCGCACGTCCAGCGTGTACGCATCCCACGAGGCGCTGTTGGTGGATTACGAACGTGCGATGCTGCGTTTGGCCACGGATTCGAAGGGTGAGACGAAGCTTTACGATCTGTCCGCCCACCAGCTCTGGATCGGTGAGCGCACCCGCGGTATCGACGATTTCCACGTCAACTTCGCCGCGATGATCAGCAACCCGATCGGTATCAAGTTGGGCCCGACCACCACTCCAGAAGAGGCTGTCGCTTACGCAGATAAGCTTGATCCGAACCGCGAGCCGGGTCGTTTGACCATGGTGATCCGCATGGGGCAGGACCGGATCCGCGAAGTACTGCCTGGCATTGTCAAGGCGGTTGAGGCCTCCGGCCACAAGGTCATTTGGCAGTCGGACCCGATGCACGGCAATACGTTCACGTCGAGCAATGGCTACAAGACGCGTCACTTTGACAAGATCATCGACGAAGTTCAGGGCTTCTTCGAGGTCCACCGCGAACTCGGCAGCCACCCGGGTGGTATTCACATCGAGCTCACGGGTGAAGACGTCACTGAGTGCCTCGGCGGTGCGCAGGACATCACTGATGTGGATCTGCCGGGCCGTTACGAGTCCGCTTGCGACCCGCGTCTGAACACCGAGCAGGCACTCGAGCTGTCCTTCCTCGTTGCAGAGATGCTGCGCTACTAAGACAGCGCTACTCGGCCAGCGCTACTCGGCCAGCGCTACCGCGGGATGACGATCTCCGGGATGTCGCCATACATCCCGGAGCCGAACCACCACGCGCCCAGACCAACCGCAGCTACCACGGCGATTGCAACAGCGGTGTAGAGCACGACACCGATCAGAGAGCGGTTAGTTACCGGCTTGACAGCGGGGCGCTTTGCCGGATTGGGAGCGGCAGGCCGGGGTGCACGT
Source organism: Corynebacterium sp. HMSC05C01 (assembly GCF_001807155.1). Classification (NCBI taxonomy): domain Bacteria; kingdom Bacillati; phylum Actinomycetota; class Actinomycetes; order Mycobacteriales; family Corynebacteriaceae; genus Corynebacterium; species Corynebacterium sp. HMSC05C01. Next base: position 75,281 of record NZ_KV787954.1, read on the forward strand.
GGTGGCACGGGTGCGGGCACGGGGGCGGCTGCAGGCGGAACGGGGGCCGGAACCGGAGCCGGAGACGCCTGTGCAGCGGGCCATTGGCTGCGTGACGGCAGTTCTGGGGACGCCTGCTTAGTTGGCCTCTCAACTGCGGGGGCGACTCGCGTTGGCGCCTCGTCATCGGGGAAGAGGCGTCGCTGTGTGGCGTTGTTGACTAGTCCGAAGTTAGTCGGGTGTGCTGCGGCTCGCGTGGCTGCGGCGTTGCGCGGGGCAGGCACGGTGTAATCCGGCAGTGCAAGTTCGGCTGCTACGTCGTCGAGTGCGGCGAGGAATTCTCCCGCATCGCGGAAGCGCGCTTCGGGGGTGCGGGCGGTTGCGGTGGCGACGAGCTCGTCGAAAAGCATTGGCACCCCGGCAATGAGTGAGGACGGCGCGGGCACATCTCCATGGAGGCGTGCGTACGCGTGCGCGATGGGGGTGTCGCCGTGAAATGGCGTGCGGCCGGTGAGGAGTTCGAACAACACGATGCCGGCGGAGTACACATCCGATGCGGCTGTGATGGGGCTGCCGTCGACTTGTTCGGGGGAGAGGTAGGCGACGGTGCCCACGATTTGGTCGGTCGAATGTGTGTTTTCGGCGGCTGCGCGCACGAGGCCGAAGTCGGAGAGTTTGACGCGGCTGGAGGCGTCGATAAGCACGTTGTCCGGCTTAATATCGCGGTGCACCATGCTTTTTTCATGCGCGACAGAAAGTCCCGTGAGCATGCCGCGCATCACCTCCGCGGCTGCGTGGGGAGGCATCGGACCACGCTCGGCGAGCAATTCGCGCAGCGTGCCGCCGGTGATGAGTTCCATGATGAGAAACACGTTGTTGCCGGACGCGGAGAAGTCGTACACGTTGACCAAGTTAGGGTGGCTGAGCTGCGCCATCGCGCGGGCTTCGCGCCGGAATCGGTCGCGAAACACCGCGTCGTGGACGTATTGCTCGTGCATGACTTTCGCAGCGACTTCCCGGCCCAGGCGGGAATCGATGCAGCGATACACCGTGGCCATGCCACCACGGGCGATGGCGCGGTCCACGACGTAGCGTTCGTCGAGAGTTGTGCCTGGAGCGAGTGTTGCCATGTACCCCAGGGTAGAATCGGGCGCCGTGAGCACACAAACGAATCTCGAGCAATTGCTTAGCGACGAAACCTTGCTGGCCTTTCCCGACGCCGCCGAAGCGTTGGGCGTTCCGGTCACTCGTGTGCACGACTATGTCGGTGCCCGCAAACTTGTCATGTACATCCGGGATGGTAAAAAATTCATCCCGGCTGGGCTGATCGGTGAGGATGGGTTGTCGAAGTTCGTCTCAGGCGCGATCACCGTGCTTGCCGATGGCGGCTACAACGACGAGGAGATCCTCACATTCCTCTACACCGAAGAGGATTCGCTGCCGGGGCGCCCGATTGACGCCTTGCATGGTCAGAAAGCGCGCGAAGTTATTCGTCGTGCGCAAGCGATGGCGTTCTAAACACCCAGCGAGTCGCTACCACGGCGACGATGAAGGCTGCGGCGAGGAACCACACGTCGTAGAGCCTGTGGTTGCCGCTGCCTGTAAACGCGAGTGCCACGACGATGGATGCGCCGGTGGTAATTCTAGCTACCCAGGCCGGTGCCCGGAACGTGCCCACGAGCGCCAAGATGGAGGCGTAGTACCACGGCAGCGTTACCGCATTGGTGACAAACGCTGCCGTATACGCCACGGTGGTGCCCGCCAGCATCCGCGGCGCGTAGGCCTTGCCGCGCGCCGGGCGGAACCACCACCACGTGATCACGAGCGCGAGGAGCATCGCGAAGCTGAACACCGTGCGGGTGGCTGCAAGCGTTGTGTTGTAGCTGAAGTCGTCGTTGACCAACTGCACGAGCGGGGTAATCAGTTCTGCGGCGAACGTCGGACCAGCCAGCGGATTGATCACCTTCGAGTTACCGGTGATTTCCTCGAGCCAACCCCACGTTGAGCCGCAGACCCACGTCACCACCTGGATGACGGCGACCGAGACCGCCAGCGCCCAGGCTCCAGAGACGGCAAGCGCGGCGAGGTGGTGGGGCACATCGTGGACGCGGGCGCGACGCGTGACCATCAGCCACACCACAAACGGCAACGCGAACGCAGCCGTGGCCTTGAGCGATACCGCGCATGCGATGAGCACGATTCCGGGGGTGCACCACGTGTGTCGCATGCACAGGTACAGGCCCGCGCACACCAGGCCGACCATGACCGCCTCGTTGTGCATGCCGCCAATCAGGTGCAACAGCATGACAGGGTTGGCTACACCTACCCACAGTGCAAACCCGGGGCTAGCACCTGCGAGGCGCGCGATGCGCGGTACCGACCAGACAATGAGCGCGAAACCTGCCAGCGCGATCAGCCGGTAGGCAACGACGCCAAACGCGACGTGGTCGCCGACAACCGTGGTCACCGCTTTGCCAATGCCCAAGTGCAGTGGCCCGTACGGCGTTGTGGTGTTGCGCCAGTCGTGGGAGACCTCCCACAAATACGGGCCGGGGTTGATAGCGGCGCCTTCGGAGTAGGGGTCGAAGCCGTCGCGAAGCATTGCCCCCTGCATGAGGTAGGAGTACACGTCGCGCGACATGATTGGTGCGCTCAAGGCGAGTGGAGCGGCCCACGACCACACCGCACGGAGCACGGTCTGCTCGCCTGGGCGGGTGCGCCACAGCCACAGCCAGGCAAACACGAGAAGACCAGTGCCCGCCATCAGGAGGCCGTCCATCATGCCGCGGCCGTGGCCGTAAGTGAGGAACTCAAGGCCTATCGAGCGCATGAGGCCGTCACGGTAACGCGTCGCTCCGGCACCAAAGGAACCGATCGCGATGAGAACGGCTGCGACAACGCCGAGGGGGATCGGCCGGATTTTACCGGCCATCACATACGCCGGTCTGTGGCCTTGTGGGCCAACTCGGACAGTGCCTGGCGAGCTTCAGCAGTAATACCGGCGGTATCCAGGTGAGCAATGCCGGACGCGGTGAGACGGTTAATGCGCTCTTCGACCGCATCCTCCGCACCACTTTGGCGGATGAGATCGGCGAGGCGCTGAAGCACCTTTGGGTCGGTGGCGGTACCTACACCGGTGCGGAGCTCGTCGGCATCGTTGGCATCGAGAAGCTCAAGCGCCGTCGCGTAAAGGACAGTGCGCTTTCCTTCGCGCAGGTCATCGCCCGCGGGTTTTCCGGTGATTGCTGGGTCGCCGAAGACACCGAGGAGGTCGTCGCGAAGCTGGAATGCGATGCCAATATCGCGTCCGTAACCACGGAATGCCGCAATGGTCTCATCGTCGGCACCAGCAATAGTCGCACCAAGATGAAGCGGACGCTCGATCGTGTACGCGGCGGTCTTAAACCGGTTCACCCGATCCGCCATGTCCGCAGACTCGCTGCCACGGCTTTCCAACGAAATATCAAGGATCTGCCCACCGATGACTTCCGTGCGCATGCCCACCCACGGTTCCGCGGCGCGTTGCAGCGCCTCCAACGAAACACCGGAGTAGCGCCACATATCTTCCGCCCAGACTAAGGCGAGATCGCCGAGCAAAATCGCGGTGTTCACGCCAAACGTCGCAGCGTCGCCCAGCCAACGGTTTTCGAGGTGCTGGGCCTCCACACTGCGGTGCACCGTGGGGTTTCCGCGACGGGTATCGGAGGCGTCCACGATGTCGTCGTGGACCAGTGCACACGCCTGGATGAACTCAAGTGCACTCATAGCGCGCAAGACCGCGTTTGGGTCCTCGCCGCTAGTTTCCAAACCACCGGCGCCGACAAAACCGGCCCAGCCGTACAGCGGACGCACTCGCTTGCCACCACCCAGTGTGAACGCGCGCAAGTGCGCGACTGCTTCCGAGACAGGCTCACCGATCGCGGAAATTGCCGGCCCGTGTTCGTCGAAAAACTGCTCCAAATGCTTTTCGACGACACCAGGCACCGCACTTAAGTTCCCAATCCCCAATTCGTGTGTAGCCACGCTGCTCCTCACCGTCGTCTACGAAAATCTCTCTGGAACGTACCCTAGTCAGCCTCGCCGACATGAGGTGTGCCCGCCATGTCGAGTGCGAGAATCGCAAACGGGCGAGGGTCGCTTCCGTAATAAAAATTGCGAGCAACGTCCTGGAACCCAAACTTGCGGTAAAGCCCAAATGCGTTATTAGCTTCGCCGTCTACCTCGGGAGTAGATAGGACAGCCCAACGAGCTGATGTCGATGCGAGCAGTTCCCTGAGCATCGCCGCACCAATGCCGCGGCCCTGGTGCCTCGGATCCACATGCACTTCGGCGATTTCGAAGTAATTGGCCAGTAGCGCACGGTCGTCGTCAGAAAGCATGCCGTCTGAACGTTGCTGAGTGAGTGCTTTGACGAGTTGTTGGTCCCACCAGCGCTCCCGCGCGCCGAGAAAACCGTAGGCCACTCCGATGACGCTGTTGTCCGAGATTGCGGCCACGGCGCAAAAGCCTGGCCAGGTGACCTCTCCACGCCACACGCGTAAACGCTGCGCGCGCATGGTTTGGGGGTACCCCATAGCTTCCATGTAGATGTCCACCAACCGTGGCACGAGGAAAGAAAACTCCGCCTTGGTCAGCCTTTGGATCTCAATGTGCACCCCACTATCGAACCACTTATGTGCCTGTTGCGGGGCTTGACCACACATCCTCGTTCGAACAGTCGAACAAACGTGCTAATTTTTGGTTGTGGTGTCGTGGGTGACTTCTAGGGTCATGGGCAATCAAAAGGCGACATGCACTGGTAACAGCGAAAGGGGAAAGTGTCATGGGAAGCGTAGTTTCAGCCACAACGGGCAGGGCGTACGGGGATATGGGGGCGCCGCGAAAGTTTGACTCGTTTATCTTCTCTGCGGAGGCACTGCTTGCACAGGCTCATGCTGACTTTGCGGCAAGGCGCTACGACCTTGCGATGGAAAACGCATACCGGGCTGCACTGCGCATCGCTGGCGCATGCAACGCTCGCAGCATTGTGCTCCGGAAGCGGAAGCGGCTGCCAACTAATGCGTGGGACAAGCTCGCGCTCACCGGGGAAAGTGGCCAGCACTGGGCGACGGTATTTTCTGCATACTCGGCGCGCCGGGCGAGGGTGGCGTCTGGGATCGACGACAACCCGTCGCCGGTCGTGGTCTCAAGCCTTATCGGTTCGGCTGAGGACTTTCTCCTGGACACCACTGGGGGTGATGCGCCGATGGCGGCGTAATAAGGCGCGGGAACAATGTGGGTACGATGTTCGTTGTATCCATACATTGTTCATTCATAGCTGGGATCTGGAGAGAAAGTAGTGTCTCTTTCTGAGCAGGAAATGCGCGCACTGCGCGAGATCGAGCAGTCGCTCCTTGCGGACGACCCGAAGTTCGGTTCCTCGGTCGCTCCGTCCTCTGGGTATGGTGCTTCGCACCCGTCGGGCCGGCTGACTATGCGTAGCCTCGCCCTCATTGTGCTGGGCCTTGTCCTTCTTCTTGGGGGAGTGGCGCTGGCGTCGTGGAGTCTGTGGACTGTGGTGTTGAGCATCGTCGGCTTCGGTGTGATGTTCTATGGGGGGATCATGGCGCTCCGTACCCCGGCTGCCGCTGGTGTTTCGCTGCAGCGAGCGCAGGCTCAGTCCAAGTCGCGCTCGCCGCGCAGTGTTAGCCTGGAGGAGAGCTTCCGTCGACGGTTTGAGGATCGTCAGTAGCTTTTAGCTTTCCCTTCGCCCTCCCGGTCTCTTCGGGAGGGCGATTTTTTATCCCCACTTCGCCCCACATTCCCCACTTTGCCCCACCCGTTGGTTTGATCCGGCCATTTTGCCTGTTAAAGGACGTTCGGAGCGGGTTGCGTCTCGTGTGCCTGTAGGTGATTGATGGGGTTGTAGTGGGGGATGTGGCGGTAAGTGGGGGACATTGGCGGGTAATTGCCCCACGGGGATTGTGGCCGTTGACCTGCGTGTTCTTCTTGTTGTGGGAACTAAGTTGCTCAGAGTGTGGCGTTTGTGGGGGGAAGTGGGTTAAAGTGGGGCACAGCGGAGCACCGTGGTGCGCATCTTGACTACGTGCGTAATGCGGAGCGAAGCCGAGAAAACTGCAAATGCCAATCTCTGAAGGTGAAGGAAGGTAGGTCGCCGGATGTTTCTGGGAACCTACACTCCCAAGCTCGACGACAAAGGGCGCCTGACGCTGCCTGCGAAGTTCCGTGAGGACTTGGCAGACGGCCTGATGGTGACCAAAGGGCAGGACCACTCCCTCGCGGTGTACCCGCGGGACGAGTTTGCTGCACGCGCCCGCAAGGCCGCTGCAGCATCAAGGACGAACCCGAAGGCGCGCGCGTTTATCCGCAATCTGGCTGCCAGTGCGGATGAGCAAACGCTCGATGGGTCCGGACGTATCACCCTGTCGCCGGCACACCGTGAGTACGCAGGCCTTTCCAAGGAATGCGTAGTTATCGGTTCTGTGGATTTTCTCGAGATCTGGGATCTTGAATCCTGGAATAAGTATCAAGAAGAGACTGAAGCCGCGTTCTCCGCGGCGGATGACGACGACATTCTCTCCGGTCTGCTGTAGGACTGACTACCCAACAGCGGGCAACCAATTCGGAGAGTGTGTACGGACTCTGTCCGGGGCGTGAAGCATTCTGGTGTACTTCCCCGACATCAGAACAGCCGCCCCGGACAGGGCTCTACATACTCCCCGGCTTAGAAGGAGCCGACGACTAACTGACCGCGAGGGGTGAGCCCGGATGGTGTACCGCACACACGCTGCAGACCCTCATGGGCATGTGCCGGTCATGCGCGACCGCATGGCCGAACTCCTGGCCCCAGCTGTAGAGGCGTTCGGCGCCAACGCCGTCATTGTCGATGGAACTCTTGGCGCTGGTGGCCACACCGAATACTTTCTCAACGTATTTCCGCAAGCGCGCGTGATCGGTGTGGATCGCGACCCGAATGCGCTGCAGCAGGCGACTGAGCGCCTGGCTCAGTTCGGTGAGCGTTTCACTCCGGTGCAATGCCGGTTCGACTACATCGGCGACGAGATCGCATCGGGGGAGGGCGAGACCTTCGACCTTGTGAGGCAGCACGGTGTGGCTGGTGCGCTGTTCGACCTCGGTGTTTCATCGATGCAGTTGGACCAGGAGGAGCGTGGCTTTTCCTACCGCGGTGACGCACCGCTGGATATGCGCATGGATCCGACCACCGGCATCACTGCGGCCGAGGTACTTAACACGTACTCGCATGGAGACCTGGCGAGGATTCTGAAGTCCTACGGCGATGAACGTTTCGCAGGCAAGATTGCGTCGGCTGTGCTGAAGGAGCGCGAGCGTGCGCCGTTTGACCGTGCGGACCGGCTCGTGGAACTGCTGTACAGCACCATCCCGGCCGCCACGCGACGTACTGGCGGTCACCCGGCGAAGCGCACCTTCCAGGCGCTGCGGATTGAGGTCAACCGCGAGCTTGAGGCTGTCGAGCGAGTGGTTCCGGTGATTACGGATTTGCTCGGCGTCGGCGGGCGGGCAGTGTTCATGAGTTACCAGTCGCTCGAGGACAAGATCGTCAAATCTGCCTTCGCTGAACTGACAGCTTCAAAGACGCCGGCGGGACTTCCGATGGATCTGCCGGGCACCGAGCCAACGTTCAAACTCATCACCCGCGGGGCGGAAAAGGCTCCGCAGGAAGAGATTGAGCGCAACTCGCGTGCAGCACCGGTGAGGGTGCGCGGCGTCGAGAAGCTTAAGCACTCAACGACAACCACATAACCCACAACAAACCACGTACAACACACAACCATCTGAGGACGGACACCATGGCAGCACGAGACACACGAGGTGGCTCCCGCGCGATGACGCTGACGCGCGATGGCAGTGCCCGCACCAGCCGTACAAGCGCTCCGGCACGTCGTCGCACGATGCCGGGTGTGAAGCCGCATGTGCCGCACTCCCGAGGGCGGGGGCGCCTCGGCTCGCAGCAGGTTGTGTCTGTGCGTGGGCGTCGGGTTGGCACGGTCGCGGCGCCGTCGCGTTTTTCCGCAGTGTCCGCACTTGCGGTGCCTCTGCTGGTGATCGGTATTGCTATAGCGATGCTGCTGTCCGGCGTGGCCACGACACAAACCTTCACCATCCAGCAGCTGCAGTCGAAGGAGCGTGAACTTGCCAACGAGGTCGAGTCGCTCAACCGTGACTTAGAGGATCGTCGTTCTGCTGCGGAGATCGCACAGCGCGCTGCAGGCGCAGGCATGGTGGTCGCTGGAGAACCTGGCCTAGTGGAGGTCATGGAAGATGGTCGTGCTGAAGAGCGCCGGCCTTTCAACCCAGAAAAGGTTGCCAAGATTGTCGACGTTAACGGCGAAGCGTTGCGGCAGGGCCGTGCAAGCAGTGATGACCGTGCAACCCGCGAGCTGGCGGATGCGCTGACTCAGGTTCCAGGTGGCAATCAAGCTCCGCCTCGTCCGCAGCAAGCACCGCAGGTTGCCAACGTGGCGCCGTATCAGGCAAATGTGCCCGCCGGCGAATAGACGTTAACGGTGGGGGTTGTGCCGCAGGCGTGTGGCGCAACCTCGTTTCGCATTTGTGCGGGGCATGATAAACGAGTCGATGAGCAGATTTGGTAGGTGAGGAGGGCACGTGACATCCACGGGCACACCCCGGAAGCGTCCGGCGCCACGGAAGAGTCAGCGTCACATCACCAACCACCGTGTATTCCTTTTGACGCTTGTGTTCCTCAGCGTTGCAGCCTTGCTGATCGCACGCCTGTTTTGGGTCCAAGTGATCATCGGCGGCGAGTTGCGTGAAGTTGCCAAGGTGCAACGCCAGCGCGAGTATGTTGAGCCAGCGCGTCGCGGTGAGATCGTGGACCGTGACGGCAAGCAGTTGGCGTACACGATGCAGGCAAGGTCGTTGACGGTCTCGCCGAAGCAGTTGCGTGAGGAACTGCGACAGCAGCAAGAGCTGCAGATGCGTATCGACGGCGTCCCCAAGGCAGATATCGACGCGCAGCTCGACGCCCGCGTTGAAGACGTGCTGCGCACAATGGCGAATGAGATCCCCGGCATGATCGGTGGCGAAACTGATCCACAGCCTACGGGTACAGACACAGAGCAGTTGCGCACTGTGGGCAGTGTCAGTGCCAAGGAGATTTTGGACAAGCTCCACGCCGACACGTCGTACGAAGTCTTAGTGCGCAACGTTGACCCCGATGTCGCTGCGAAGGTGGCGGCGAAGTTCCACGGTGTGGCTGCTGACCAGCAGGACATCCGCCAGTACCCGAACGGTGCTGTGGGGGAGAACATCATTGGCAAGGTTTCCATGGACGGGCACGGTCAGTTCGGCCTTGAGGCCTCTAGCGATGCGGTGCTTACCGGTATCGACGGCCGCTCGACCGAGGACGTCTCGGGAGGTGGGCAGTCCATTCCGGGCTCCCTGCGCGATGTGGTGCCAGCGGTACCTGGTGCGCGCATTGAGCTCACGGTAGACCTCGACCTGCAGACGTATGTGCAGCAAGTGCTTGAGCAGGCAAAGGCAAACTCTTTGGCAAAGTCGGCTGAGGCTGTCGTCCTTGACGCTCACACGGGTGAGGTGTTGGCGATGGCAAATACAGACACCATCAACCCGAACGGGGATATTGAAAAGCAGATCAAGCAGGGTAAGGATTTTGAAAACCCAGCGATCTCGCACCCGTTCGAGCCAGGCTCGGTGGCAAAGGTCATCGCTGCAGCGGCTTCAATCGATCAGGGGGTGACTGACCCGTTCGAGGTGCACCAGGTGCCGGGCTCGATCGACATGGCCGGTGTGACAGTGAGCGACGCCTGGCAGCACGATGTTCTGCCGTACACCACCGCAGGCATCTTCGGTAAGTCCTCCAACGTGGGCACATTGCAGTTGGCGCAGCGCCTCGGCGAGGAGCGCTACTGGGATTACCTCAACCGTTTCGGTATCGGTGCTCCGACCGGCATTGAGTTGCCCAATGAGTCGCCGGGTCTGCTGCCGGTGCTTGAACAGTGGTCGGGCGGTACCTTTGCCAACTTGCCAATCGGTCAGGGCATGAGCTGGACTGCGCTGCAGATGGCGAGTGTGTACCAGGCGTTGGCCAACGACGGCGAGCGCATCCAGCCACGCATCATCGAGCGCATCGTCGGACCGGACGGGCAAGATATCCCGCAGGATGAGCCGCAGCGCAACCAAGTGGTGAGCAAGGAGGCGGCGCGTACAACGGTGGATATGTTCCGTGCCGCATTCCAAGAAGACCCGACCGGCAACCAGTCGGGTACTGCACAAGGAAATGCGCTAGAGGGCTACCAGTTCTCTGGCAAGACAGGTACTGCACAGAAGGTGAACCCGGAAACGGGCGCATACTCACAGAGCCAGTATTGGATTACGTTTGCGGGTATTGCCCCGGCGAACGATCCGAGATTTGTTGTGGCGGTCATGCTGGACGAGCCGCAGCGCGGTGTACTCGACGGCGGTGCCGGTGGCCAGTCTGCGGCGCCGGTGTTCCGTCAGATTGCGAGCTGGATGTTGGATAAGGAAAATATCCCGCCGAGTCCGCCCGCGGAACCGTTTGTTCTGCAAGCCCAGTAACGGCCCTGAAAGGAAGGAATTATCATGTCCTCAGCGCCCACGCTGACATCCCTCGCTGAGATTGCGGGGGCACGCATCGTCAATGCGCCGCAGGCACCGTTTGAGGTGTCGTTTATTGGTCTTGATTCCCAAAATGTGGAGCCCGGTGGCTTGTTTGCTGCGCTGCCTGGCACGCGGGTGCATGGCGCGTCGTACGCGTTTGATTCGGTCGCAGGTGCGATTCTGACTGACGAGGAAGGTCTTGCGATCATCCAGCACACGTCGGATCGCCGGCCGGTGTTAGTCGTCGATAATGTGCGCGCGATTCTTGGCCATGTTGCCGCGGAGGTGTACGGGCATCCGTCGAAGGACTTCACGCTGCTGGGCGTGACTGGGACGTCGGGCAAGACCACCACGACGTACATGCTGGAGCGTGGACTGACACAGGCTGGTTGCAAGGTCGGCCTGATTGGTACGACGGGCACGAAGATCATGGGCCGCGATGTGGCCACCGAGTTGACTACGCCTGAGGCGCCGACGTTGCAGGCACTGTTTGCCCGTATGCGCGACGAGGGCGTTACGCATGTGGTGATGGAGGTTTCCTCCCACGCGCTCATGCTTGGGCGCGTGACGGGAGCCCAGTTCGACGTCGCTGGTTTTACCAATCTGTCGCAGGATCACCTTGATTTCCACCCGACGATGGAGGACTACTTCGAGGCGAAAGCCTTGTTCTTTGACCCGTCGAGCGACCTCCATGCGAAGCGCAGCGTGATCTGTGTTGACGATTCTTGGGGTCAGAAGATGGCCGCGCGCGCGGAGCACCCGGTGACGGTGGCAACCCGCGGTGAGCATGCAGAAGTCACTGCGGAGCTATTGCGTATCGACGACACCGGAACCCAGCACATTCGACTTCACACTCCAGAGCGTCAGGTGGAGTTTGCTCTGCCGATGCCGGGTGCGTTTAACGTCGCCAATGCCGCCCTTGCCACCACGCTTGCGGCGCAGGTTGGTGTCGATGTAGCAGCGTTTGTCGCAGGCCTGGAGCAGGCGGCGGTGCCGGGGCGCATGGAGCGAATTGATGAAGGCCAGGATTTTGTAGCTGTTGTGGATTACGCCCACAAGCCGGCCGCTGTCGCAGCAGTGCTTCAGACGCTGCGTGGACAGGTCGATGGCCGGATTGGTGTGGCGATCGGCGCTGGTGGTGACAGAGATTCCTCGAAACGCCCCCTCATGGGAGCGGAAGCAGCGAAGGGCGCAGACTTTGTTGTGGTGACTGATGACAACCCGCGCACCGAAGACCCGGCAGCGATCCGCGCAGCGGTGCTTCAAGGCGCACGCGACGCAGAAACGGCAGCCGAGATCATCCAGGAAGGCTCCCGTGCGAGGGCGATCGACGCGCTCGTCGAGTGGGCAAAGCCCGGCGATGCCATCATTGTCGTGGGTAAAGGCCACGAGGTTGGACAGATCATCGGCGACACCAAGCACCATTTTGATGACCGCGAAGAGATGCGGCGCGCACTTCGCGCCCGCCGAGAGAAGAGGAACGCATGATTGCACTGACGCTTCGCCAGATCGCGGAGATCACCGGAGGACATTTGAGCCCGGAGGCTGATCCGGACGCCTCGGTGACCGGGTTTGTGGAGTTTGATTCCCGCAAGATTGGCCCCGGCGGGCTATTCGTTGCGTTCCCGGGTGCGAACGTGGATGGCCACGATTTTGTGGGTAAGGCGGCTGCGGCGGGTGCCACGGCGTCGTTGACCACGAGGGAGGTCGGTCGGCCGGCTGTGGTCGTCGAGAAGCGACCGCCCAGTGCCGACGACAACTCGGACCTGGCGGTCAACGATCCAACTGGCTCCGCAGCAGGCGTTGTGGATGGGATGTCAAAGTTGGCCACCTATGTGGCCCGCGAACTGACGGAGAACCACGGGTTGCGGATCATCGGCGTGACTGGTTCTGCCGGCAAGACCTCGACGAAGGACCTGATCGCGGCGGTCCTGCAGCGTGCGGGCGAGACGGTGGCTCCTCCGGGGTCGTTTAATAACGAGATCGGCCACCCGTACACGGTGCTGCGCTGCACGGAGGAGACGAAGTTCCTGGTCGCGGAGATGTCGGCGCGCGGTATCGGGCATATTGCGCATTTGGCCACGATTGCACCACCGCAGATCGGTGTGGTGCTTAACGTGGGTTCGGCGCACCTGGGGGAGTTCGGCTCCCGCGAGAACATCGCGCAGGCCAAGGGCGAACTCGTTGAGGCGCTGCCTGCCGATGGCATCGCGGTGCTCAACGCCGACGACGACCTGGTCAACGCGATGGCTCCGCGGACGAAGGCACGCGTGGTGCGCTTTTCCGCCATCGGCAATACGGCAGCGGATTACTACGCCACCGATGTGGAACTGGATGCGGTGGCGCGTGCGTCGTTTATCATGCACACCCCGAAGAGCGATCCGCAGCGCGTAACCCTCAACGTGTTCGGTGCGCACCAGGTGGGCAATGCGCTGGCTGCAGCTGCAGTCGGCATTGAATCGGGCATGGATGCCGCAACTGTCGCGCAGGCGTTGTCTGATGCACATTCCGTGTCGGTCAACCGCATGGACGTCAACACCCGCGCCGATGGCGTGACCGTGATCAACGATGCCTACAACGCCAACCCTGAATCGATGCGGGCTGCCATTGCCGCGTTGGGTTACACCGCCGCGGCGCGCCCAGGTGTGCGCTCTCTTGCGGTGCTGGGGGAGATGGGCGAACTTGGCGCCGGTGCGGAACACGAGCACGCGGCGCTTGCCGATGAGTTGGCGCGCTACAGCGTCACCGACCTCATCACTGTCGGGAATAATGCGTCGATGGAAGCGCTGGCCGAGCGTGCTGAGCAATTCGGCATCCGCACCAGCAGCGTCGCCGATGCTGCCGAAGCCAGCGAGGTAGTGCGCGAACTGTTGGCTATGCCGCCAGCGGGTATCGACGACTGGCAGTCGCGCACCGACCGCGATGTCGTGCTGGTAAAAGCATCAAACGTTGCGCGACTGTGGGCAGTGGCCGAGGCGCTACTGCAAGGGCATACGCTTAGATAGTTCAACATGAATAACGAAACAGCAGCGAGGTAACACTTCATGGTTCAAGTCATTTGCGCCGGGATTCTTAGTTTCCTGGTCTCGATTTTTGTGACCCCGCTGCTCATTAGATATTTCCATCGCCGCGAGATGGGGCAGGAGATACGCAAGGACGGCCCGAAGTCGCACGCCCGCAAGCGTGGCACGCCAACAATGGGCGGCATCGCTATTTTGTTAGCAATCGCGCTTGGCTACGTCGGCGGCAGTCTCTCAGCCTTGGCTACGGGCCACACGGCGTTTACTGCCTCGGGCCTGATCGTGCTGGGGCTTACGCTGTCGCTCGGCCTCGTAGGTTTTGCCGATGATGGCATTAAGTTGTTCATGCACCGCAACCTTGGGCTCAATAAGACAGCGAAGCTTGTGGCGCAGTTTGTCATTTCGATCGCCTTCGGGCTGCTTATCTTGCAGTTCCCGGACGAGAACGGTCTGACACCTGGCTCGACGTTCTTGTCGTTCGTGCGCGACATCGACACGATCAACCTCGCCATCGGCGGGGGTGTGGTGGGGGCCATCATCTTCCTGGTGTTCATCTACATCCTGCTGGCCGCGTGGTCGAATGCAGTGAACCTGACTGACGGTCTCGACGGGTTGGCCGCTGGTACGACGGCACTTGTGATGGCTGCCTACTCGGGCATTACGTTCTGGCAGTTCCGTAACTCTTGTGACGCTGTCGCGACCGCTGGCTGTTACTCGGTGCGCGACCCGTTGGACCTGGCTATCCTCGCGGCGGCCGGTTTTGGTGCCTGCGTGGGTTTCCTGTGGTGGAATGCCGCACCCGCGAAGATCTTTATGGGGGATACTGGCTCGCTGGCACTCGGTGGCCTTGTTGCGGGCCTGTCGGTTGCTTCGCGCACCGAGTTGCTGATGGTTGTCATCGGCGCGTTGTTCGTCCTGGAGGCCGCCTCCGTGGTGATTCAGGTTGCGTCCTTCAAGACCACCGGCAAGCGAGTGTTCCGCATGGCGCCGTTCCACCACCACTTTGAAAACGGCGGCTGGCCAGAGACTGCCGTAGTGGTGCGTTTCTGGATCATCTCCGGGATGTCGGTCATGCTTGGCCTCGCGGCGTTTTATGGGGAGTGGCTCTCGTTGAAGGGAGCGGGCCTGTGACGCTGCCAGATCATGTTTTAGTCGCCGGTGCTGGTGTTTCTGGTCTCGGCGCAGCACACTTGCTGACGAAGGCGGGTGCGAATTGCACGGTTGTCGACGACAACCCGGATGGGCGCGCAGCCGCTACCGCAAAAGGCTTCGCGGTGTGTTCCAGCGCTGAAGCGCGCGAGCGCTTCGCTGACACTGGCCTTGTGGTCACCTCGCCCGGGTGGCGACCTGATACGCCATTGCTTGTCGACGCCACCGCCGCCGGCATCGACGTCATCGGCGATGTTGAACTGTGCTTCCGCCTTGACCGCGCCGGCGTGTTTGGCGCACCGCGGACGTGGCTCGTCGTCACGGGCACCAACGGCAAAACCACGACTACGGGCATGCTGGCGGCGATGATGACCGAAGTCGGCGCCGACTCCGGCCGTATCGCACGTGCCTGCGGCAACATCGGCACCGCGGTCGGAGAGGTGCTGCTTCTCGACGAACACGTCGATGTCCTCGTTGCCGAACTGTCCAGCTTCCAGCTGCACTGGTCCTCCGAGCTCGTGCCGGATGCTGGCGTGCTGCTGAACCTGGCTGAAGACCACATTGACTGGCACGGCTCGTTTGCGGAATACGCCGCGTCGAAGGCGAAGGTATTGCAAGCAACGCATGCGGTTGCAGGTATCGACGATACGGAGGTGCAGCGTTTAGCTGAGCAGACTGGTCGCGACGACATCATCGGGTTCACACTTCAAGAGCCTGGCGACAACCAGGTCGGTGTTTCGGGCGGCAGGATCGTGGCCAAACTCGGCGGCGAAACTATCGACGTTGCAAGTGCCGACGGCATCGAGCCCGCCGGAGCCGCCGGTCTGCTTGACGCACTCGCGGCCGCTGCGGTGGCGTTGACCCAGGGGGCCAAGCCGCATCACATCCAGCGGGCACTGGAGAAGTACCGCGTGGCCGGTCACCGTGGGGCGGTGGTGCACTCCGGCGGCGGTGTGGATTGGGTGGATAACTCCAAGGCCACGAACCCGCACGCGGCGGATTCTGCGCTCACCGGTGCGGGCACGGTGGTGTGGGTCGCGGGAGGACAGCTCAAAGGCGCTGCCGTCGACGGTGTCGTCAAAGCACACGCTGATCAGTTCCGCGCCGTTGCTCTGCTCGGTGTGGATCGTGAGCTCATCCGCGCGTCTGTCAACGCGGCCGCCCCGGACGTTCCGGTGTTTGTCTCTGACTCCACGGATCCGGAACAAGCCATGGATGAGGTTGTTGCGTGGGCGGCGACCCAGGCGCAGCCGGGCGATACGGTGCTGTTGGCGCCGGCTGCTGCGAGCTTGGATATGTTTTCGGGCATGTCAGCGCGTGGCGACGCCTTCGCAGCGGCAGCGATGCGACACTGGAGCCCGGATAACAAGTAAGCTCAACTTCACGTTGAGACTTCTCGAATGAAAGGGCAGCTGCATGGCGGTGCAACAGGGGACAACGCGGCGTGCCCCGCGATCGACCGAGCCAACCTCAAAATTGGCACTTAAGGTGCGCAAATTCGAGGAGTTTCTGGATTCCCGGCCGCTCATCGACTACACCATGATCCGCAGCATTGTCCTGGTGCTTGCAGGTCTTGGTGTGGTCATGGTGATGTCGTCGTCAATGGCGACGTCGTTCGCAGATTCCGAGAGCGTCTGGGGCGTGGCCATCCGCCAAACCGTCATGGTCATCGGTGGCCTGATCGCGTTTTGGGTGGCGCTGAAAACGCCGCCTGAGCGGCTGCGCAGCTTCTCCGCTGTCCTGATGGCCGCTTCCGTTATTTTGCTGATCTTGGTGCTCACGCCCTTGGGCACCGGCCGCGAAGAGGTAGGTTCCCAGTCGTGGATTGTGCTGGGCCCGCTGCGCCTGCAGCCATCGGAGGTGGCCCGTGTGGCTATCGCGATGTGGGGCGCGAAGGTGCTCGAACACAGAAATCCGCAACGTTTGTTCCAGGCCAACAACGGTTTCCTCGCGTTCTTTATCGTGGCTGCAATCTGTGTCGCGCTGATTGCCGCACAGGGCGACATGGGTATGGCTTTGTCGTTCGCGGTTGTGGTCGCCTTCATCCTGATCTTCGCGGGTGTGCCAAAGAAGGCAATCGTTTACCTGGGAATTGGTGGCGCGTTCTCACTGATTGTGGCGTTCTTGTCCGGAGGTTTCCGCTCTGCGCGTTTCCACGTGTACTTCGACGCACTGCGCGGCCACTTCGATGACACGCAAGGTATTGCGTTCCAGTCCCACCAAGGCTTTTTGTCGCTCGCAGACGGTCACATTTTCGGTGTCGGTCTTGGCCAGTCCCGCGCGAAGTGGTTCTACCTGCCTGAGGCACGCAACGACTTTATTTTCGCGATCATCGGCGAAGAGCTCGGCCTGTGGGGCGGCACCTTGGTTATTTCCCTGTTCGCCTTGCTCGGCTTTTTCGGTTTCCGTACCGCTCGGCGTGCGCAGTCGCAGTACCAGACGCTGATGGCGGCGGCGCTGACGGCAGCGGTTGTTTCGCAGGCGTTTGTCAACATCGGCTACGTCATCGGTCTGCTGCCGGTGACCGGCATTCAGCTGCCGATGCTCTCTGCCGGCGGTACCTCGGCGGTGATCACCCTGGGTGCGATGGGTGTGTTGGCAAACGTGGCTCGCCACGAGCCGGATGCGATTTCCGCGATGCAGAACTACGGCCGCCCAGTGTTCGACCGCATGCTTGGCGTCCAGGAGCCCCGTCCGATCACACAGCAACGCCAGCCTCGCGAGCACCCACGTGAGCAGGTACAGCGCAATCACCGCCCGACGGCGCCGGTGCGTCAAGCCACTGGTGGGCCGCGCCGCGTGCGTAGATAGCAGGAGGATTACATGAGTGAACTCAACGTCGTCTTGGCAGGCGGCGGCACCGCAGGCCATATTGAGCCGGCGCTCGCCGTGGGGGAGGTGTTGCGCGATCAGTTTGGCGCGAACGTCGTTGCGTTAGGCACCGAGCGTGGTTTGGAAACCACAATCGTTCCCGCCCGCGGGTTCGAGCTGGCGTTGATTGACCCGGTTCCCATCCCGCGCAAGAAGCCGTGGAAGCTGGCCACGGTGCCGGCGAAGTTGCTTCGTTCCGTGAATCAGGCGAAGCAAGCGATGAAATCTTCGGATGCTCAGGTGGTGCTCGGTACCGGAGGGTATGTGTCGGCGCCGGCATACTTGGCGGCGAAGTCGCTGCGGCTGCCGTTTTTCGTGCTGGAAACAAACGCGCTTGCGGGGATGGCGAACAAGCTTGGGGTCAAGCTCGGCGGCGTGGGCTTGAATGCGGTGGCGAACTCGGGCATGGCCGGCGACGTCGTCGGCATTCCGGTGCGTCCCGGTGTCGGGGTCGACCCGGATGGGGCAAAGCGTGAGCGTGGCCTACGCACGTGGGGGCTGGATCCGGAGAAGACGACTGTCCTCGTCACTGGTGGTTCCCAGGGTGCGGTGAGCATCAACACGGCGCTCGCCGATGCAGTGGAGCGCATCACCGCTGCCGGCCACCAGGTGCTGCACGCCTACGGGCGCAAGAACGACGCACCTGCACCCCACGATGGCTATACGGCTGTGCCGTACATCGACGACATGGAGGCGGCCTATGCGGTCGCAGATGTGGTGGTGTGCCGCTCGGGGGCGATGACGGTTGCGGAGAACTCTGCGGCCGGTGTGCCTGCGATTTACATCCCGCTGCCGCACGGTAACGGTGAGCAGGGGTTGAACTCTGCACACTTGGTGGCCACAGGGGCGGCATTGCGTATCGACGACGCGGAGCTGACCGGCGACGTACTCGTCGAGAAGCTGCTGCCTTTGTTGAATAACGACGACGTGCGCGCCGAGATGCGCCACGCTATTGCTCAATCCGGTGCCGGCAATGTTGCCGAGGACCTCGCGCGCCGCATTGCTGATGCGGCTGGAAAGGAAAACTGATGACGGATCTCTCACGCGTGCACCTCATTGGCATCGGCGGTGCCGGCATGTCGGGCGTGGCGCATATCTTGTTGGACCGAGGCGCAACCGTGACTGGCTCTGACGCGAAGGACTCCCGTCCGGTTCGGGCGCTGAAGGCCAAGGGCGCGAAGGTGGCGCTTGGCCACGACGAGGCCAACCTGCAGCTCTCAGGCGAGCTGCCCACCGCGGTGGTGACGAGCTTTGCTGCTATCCCGCAGGACAACCCGGAACTCGTCCGCGCCAAGCGGGAGGGTGTTCCGCTGCTGCGCCGCTCGGACCTGCTGGCCGAGTTGATGGAGGGCCGTACTCAGCTGTTGCTCGCTGGCACGCACGGCAAGACTTCGACGACGTCGATGGCGGTCGTGGCGTTGCAAGCAGCAGGGCAAGACCCGTCGTTCGCGATCGGCGGGCAACTCAACCGTGCTGGCACGAACGCTCATCACGGCCAGGGCGAGGTTTTTGTCGCGGAGGCCGACGAGTCGGACGCGTCGCTGTTGCGTTACTCCCCAGATGTCGCCGTGATTACGAACATTGAGCCGGATCACCTGGACTTCTACGGCACGCGTGAGGCGTATTTCAAGGTGTTCGATGATTTTGCGGACATTGCGAAGAACATCGTGGTGTGCCTTGATGACGAACACGCCGCAGCTTGCGGTGAGCGCGCAATCGAGCGTGGTCTGACGGTTTACGGATACGGCACTGAAGAAGCCGCGAAGCGCCACCCGAGCGTGCCGGCAGCGGCGGTGATTACCGAAGAGCGCCAGGAAGGCGAGCACACCGCAGTCGGTGTGCGTTTGCGCACGCCTGATGTCTCCGGCGAGGTCACCTACAGCATGGCTATCCCGGGCCGCCACATGGTGCTCAACTCGGCAGCAGCGCTGCTCGGTGGGGTACTCGTCGGCGCGAATCCGGAGAAGCTCGCCCAGGGGCTCAGCGAGTTCACGGGCGTGCGCCGTCGTTTCGAGTACAAAGGCAGCGTCGGCGAGACTCGCGTGTACGACGACTACGCCCACCACCCGACCGAGGTGGAGGCGGTGCTTACCGCGGCCCGCGACAAGGTGGAGGCAGAAGGCAACGGTGCGCGTGTGGTCGTGTGCTTCCAGCCGCACTTGTACTCGCGCACCCAGGAGTTCTCCAGCGAGTTTGCTAAGGCATTGTCGCTGGCAGACGAGTGCGTGCTGTTAGATATCTACGGTGCCCGTGAAACCCCGGTTGAGGGTGTGACTTCGCGCATTATTAGCGACGAAATGACCATCCCGGTGCACCTTGAACCGGACTTCTCTGCTGCTCCTGCAACCGTTGCGTCCGTGACCGAGCCGGGTGACTTGGTGCTCACGATGGGGGCGGGCAGTGTGACCATGCTGGCAGACGAGATCCTGGATGCGTTGGCGGGCAAGTAATGTCCACAAAAGTTCCCATGCCTGACTCAACCGAGGAGCAGCCGAAGCACCGGAAGATCCCGTACGGTGCGATCGCAGCAACGGTGGCCATTGTTGTGGCTGTGTGCGCGGCCGTGCCGTTCACGCCGCTGATGAGCGTGAACGATATTGCCGTCGAGGGGTCCGTGAACCTGCCCGAGGAGGAAGTACGCAACCTCACCGGGATTGATTACGGCACGCCGATAGGCAAGGTGAAGCCGCGCCGAGCCGCCGAGAATGTTGCCGCAAACCCCTGGGTGGATTCCGCAACAGTGTCGCGCGCGTGGCCGAACGGTGTCAGTGTGGAGATCACAGAGCATGATCCGGTGGCGTGGGTGGACATTGATGGCCAGCCGCACCTGATCGACCGGGAGGGCCGCGATTTCATCGTTGCGGCGCCGCCCGCAGGCGCTGTGGAGATCCAGGGGGTGGCCCAGGAGCGGTTTGCGCAGGCGGTGGAGGTGGCGTCGTCGATTAGCGATGTTGCCCGGCCTCGCGTCCGCGCGCTCAAAGCCAACGGTGACTACACCTACACGCTCGTGCTTGACGACGACCGCGTAGTCCAGTGGGGAGCTGCAACCGACAATGCGAATAAGGCGCTGGCGCTCGAAACCGTGCTCCAGTTGGAAGGCCACGAGTTCAATATTTCTAACCCCGAGTTGGTGACCTCGCGCTAAAACCCCAGGTCACAACCCTAAAGTACAGGTTTAGGGTTGTGACACGCCGGGGGAGAACACAAAAAATGCTTCGCTTTCAAACATGATGGGACGCAACTGAACACCCGAGTTTTGAAAGGCGAGACTTACGCTATGACTTCTCCCGCCAACTACCTCGCCATGATCCGCGTCGTCGGTGTCGGCGGGGGCGGCGTCAACGCTGTGAACCGAATGATTGAGGAGGGGTTGAAGGGCGTCGAATTCGTCGCCATCAACACTGACTCGCAGGCGCTGCTGTTTACCGATGCCGACACCAAGCTCGACATTGGTCGAGAAGCCACCCGTGGGCTGGGCGCAGGCGCGAACCCCGAGGTTGGCCGCACTTCCGCCGAGGACCACAAGCAGGAGATTGAGGAGTCCCTGAAGGGCTCCGACATGGTCTTCGTTACCGCAGGCGAAGGCGGCGGCACCGGTACTGGTGCGGCCCCGGTCGTCGCAGGTATTGCAAAGAAGATGGGCGCACTGACTATTGGTGTTGTGACCCGCCCGTTCACCTTTGAGGGCAAGCGCCGTACCCGCCAGGCGCTGGCTGGCATTGAGAACCTGAAGGAAGTTTGCGACACCGTCATCGTGATCCCGAACGACCGCCTCCTGCAGCTGGGAGACGCGGAGCTCTCCATGATGGAAGCGTTCCGCGCGGCTGACGAGGTGCTCTACAACGGTGTTCAGGGTATTACCAATCTGATCACCATCCCGGGCATGATCAACGTCGACTTTGCGGACGTGCGCTCCGTTATGGCTGACGCTGGCTCCGCGCTCATGGGCGTCGGCTCTGCGCGCGGCGAGAACCGTGTGATGACCGCAACTGAGCAGGCCATCAACTCCCCGCTGCTGGAGACCACCATGGAGGGCGCCAAGGGCGTGCTCATCTCCGTCGCCGGTGGCTCCGACCTCGGCCTGATGGAAGTTAACAACGCTGCTTCCATCGTGGAGGAGAAGGCCGACGACGATGCCAACATCATCTTCGGCACGATTATCGACGACAACCTGGGCGACGAGGTCCGCGTGACCATCATCGCCACCGGCTTCGACGAGAAGGCCAACGCTCGTCCTGCCGAGGACGCCCCGCAGGCAAGCGTCGTCGCTCCGGCCGAGGAGCTTGAGTCCCAGCCGGAGAAGCCGGCCGAGCCACGCACTGAGACCCGGACCGAGACCCGCGCCGAGCAGCCGTCGGAGAGCTACCAGGCTCGTCACCGCTACGAGCCAAACCGTGGCCTGTTTACGGACCGTGAGGACTCCCGTCCGCGCCGCGACGAGGAGTTCGGCGGCGGCTTCGACGACTTGGATGTGCCTGATTTCATGCGCTAGTTAGACTGGCTGGCATGCCAGATCTTTCCAACCGCCCCGTCCGCATGGTGTTTACTTCCCGTGCTGGCGGGGTTTCGCGTTCTCCGTACGATGCGTTCAACCTGGGAACGCATGTTGGCGACGACCCAGCCGACGTCGCTGCGAACCGCCAGCGTCTCGCCGACATCTTGGGCCTTCCCGCCGAGCGTTTCGTGTGGATGGAACAACTCCACACCAACACCGTCACCGTGGTCGACGGGCCCGCGGATGAGCCGGTTGCGGCCACTGACGCGATCGTGACTCGCGAGAAAAACCTCGCACTGTGCGTGCTGGTTGCGGACTGCACCCCCGTGCTGCTGTCCGACCACAGCGCAGGTGTGATCGCCGCAGCCCACGCGGGCCGTATGGGAGCGCGCAACGGCATTGTGCACCGCACCGTCGAGGAGATGGTGGCGCTTGGCGCAGCCCCGGAGCGTATCCAGGTGCTGCTCGGGCCGGCGGCGGCAGGTGAGTCCTATGAGGTGCCTGCCGAGATGGCTGCGGACGTCGAAAAGCATTTGCCCGGCTCGCGCACAACCACCAAGCAGGGGACCGCGGGCATCGACGTCCGTGCCGGGCTTGTGCGCCAACTGATGAGCATGGGCGTGACCCACATCGACGCAGATCCGCGCGATACCATCACCGATACCGATTTCTTCTCCCATCGCCGCGAGGGCGTCACCGGACGTCAGGCCGGCGTGATTTGGATGCCAGATGCATAACCTTGAAACCGTAACCAAGCAGATTCACGATGCTGAGCGCGCCGCCCGCCGCCCGGAAGGCAGCGTGCAACTCTTGCCCGTGACCAAATTCCACCCCGTTGAGCGCATTATTGAACTCGCCGAGGCAGGCATCACCCTCGTCGGTGAGAACCGCGAGCAGGAGGCCCGCGCGAAGGCTGAAGCTCTGGATGGGCGGTGCCAGATCGCCATGATCGGCCAGATCCAGTCCAAGAAAGCTAACGCCGTCGCGCGTTGGGCGGCTCAGGTCCACTCGCTCGACTCGGTCAAACTCGCCCACGGCCTTGACCGTGGCATGGCGCTTGCCCTCGAGCGCGGCGACCGCACCACAGCCATCCTGCCGTGCCTGATTCAGCTTTCCGACGACGGCGATACCGCCCGTGGCGGCGCCTCCTACGACGACGTGCCGGAAATCATCGAGGCAGTCGAAAACTCCGAGCATCTTCGCCTCGACGGGTTCATGGTCGTGCCCCCGTTGAACTCCGACCCCGAGACGGTGTTCCGCAGGGCACGTGCGCTTGTCGACGAGACCTCCGCCCACCTCGGCCGCGACCTCATCTTGTCGGCCGGTATGAGCGGGGACTTTGAGACAGCAATCGCGTGCGGATCCGATCTCGTGCGTGTCGGAACAGCGCTGCTTGGACCCCGCCCCGTAGGCTGACCTTCATCGCAAAACCACCCCCAAGGAGCCCCACTATGTCCTTCTTTGGCAGCGCAAAGGAATTCTTCGGCCTCGGTCCGATCGAGAACAACGAGGACGACGCCTACTTTGAGGATTCGCGCTACTCCGAAACTTCCTCGACTGCTGGCGCTGGCGCGTACGACCGTGCTGAGCGTCCGTCGCGTTATGAGCGTGACCACCGCGAGGTGTCGTCGACACGCGCCAGCTACCGTCCGACCCCGCGCATCGTCAACGTGTCTCCGCGTAATTACAACGATGCCAAGGAGATCGGCGAGCCGTTCCGCGATGGCGACGCCGTGGTGATGGACCTCACCGATCTGGACACCGCCGATGCAAAGCGCATCGTCGACTTCGCCGCCGGCCTATGCTTTGGCTTGCGTGGCAGCATGCACAACCTGTCCCGTGGCGAGGAGACCCGCAAGCGTCTGTTCGCGATCGTCCCGGAGCACGGCAATGTGGACAAGGAAGCGCTGAAGCGCTCCGCGGGCCTGCGCTAGACAACCTGTAGGGTGTGAACGCGTGGCACTTATCGGAGCAATTCTTTACGCCGTCATCGGCATCTACTCGCTGATTGTCGTCGTGCGCATCATCATTGAGATGATTCAGGCATTTTCGAAGCACTTCGACCCGCCCCACTGGTTCATCATGGTGGCGGAACCACTGTTCAAAATTACCGACCCTCCAGTGTTTGCATTACGCAAGCTCATCCCCCCGTTGAGGTTGAACGGGGGAGTAGGGCTCGATGTGAGCGTGATCGTGCTTTTCCTGGCACTTTCCCTGCTCCAGATGGTTATCCGGGCGACGATGATCGTTCCGGCACTGCATTAGCGCGCTGTCATGTGCGTTGTGTAGACGAAACAGTTACAATTCAGCAGACAAATTAAGTACGTTCCCGTAACGTGGGGCGCATTCGCGACCCGCAGACGCGGGTCCGTTACAAGAACATGAAGGGAACGCAAATGCCGTTGACGCCAGCTGACGTGCACAATGTCGCTTTCAGCAAGCCCCCGATTGGCAAGCGGGGCTACAACGAGGACGAAGTTGATCAGTTCCTCGACCTGGTTGAAGACGCGCTTGCACAGCTCCAGGATGAAAACGAAGAGCTCCGCGCACGACTCGAAGAGGGTGGCGCTGGCGTAGCGGCACCGGCAGCAGCCGGTTCTTCCGCAGACGAGGCTGCAATCCGCCGCGAGGTGGAGCAGAAGATCCGCGCTGACTACGAGGCGCAGCTGCGTTCCGCGAAGGAAGCCAAGGACAAGGCTGAGGCTGAGGCTAAGGCTGCCAAGGAAGATGCGGCAGCAGCCCGCAAGCAGGCTGAGGAAGCTCGCGCACAGGCTGCGAAGCGTCCGGCTGAAGGCGTGTCCAAGGCGGTCAACACCGCCCCGCAGAAGGCAGAGCCTTCGCAGGATTCGCACATCCAGGCTGCCAAGGTGCTCGGCCTTGCACAGGAGATGGCAGACCGTCTGACCAGCGATGCCCAGGCAGAGGCAACCTCCATGCTGGCAGACGCACGCAGCGCTGCCGAGCGCGAGGTGGCTGACGCCGAGGCGAAGTCGAAGAAGCAGCTGCAGGATGCTCAGACCCGCTCCCAGTCTCAGCTGCAGGAGGCGGAGACTCGCGCCAAGCAGCTCGTCGCCGAGGCCCAGAAGAAGGCCGAGGAGACCACTGGCGAGGCCGCTTCCCGCGCCGAGGCCCAGATCCGCCAAGCGGAGGAGAAGGCCAACAAGCTCAAGGCAGATGCAGAGCGCAAGCACACCGAGATTATGAACACGGTGAAGCAGCAGCAGACTGCGCTGGAGAATCGCATTGCGGAGCTGCGCACCTTCGAGCGCGAGTACCGTACTCGCCTGAAGACGCTGCTTGAGTCCCAGCTCGAGGAACTCGAGGCCCGCTCAACTACGGCGCCGAACGAGAAGTAAAACCTCAACGCCCGGGAGTGCTACACTTCCGGGCGTAACGCTTTGATCCGGCTATCACCGGGGAGCATTCCGGAAGAACGGCATTACGCTTATTAGAACCGGACGTTAAATGGGAAGACGTCACTTCCTTCACCACAAATGAAGTGGGGGCTTTCGCCCCAAGCAGGGTGGTACCGCGCAGCACATGCGTCCCTGCAGATTGTGTGTGGAGGAGTGTCATGGTTGGCAACGTCTACCCTAAGGTCGATATGACCGGAGGCAGCGACAAGTTTCCCGAGATGGAACGCGCTGTGCTCGACTACTGGAACAAGGATGAAACGTTCCAGGCATCGCTTGAGCAGCGTGAAGGTTGCGAAGAATACGTGTTCAATGACGGCCCGCCGTTTGCTAACGGTCTGCCTCACTACGGCCACCTGCTGACGGGCTACGTCAAGGACATCGTTCCGCGCTACCGCACGATGACTGGCTTCCATGTGCCGCGTGTGTTCGGCTGGGACTGCCACGGTCTGCCTGCGGAGCTTGAGGCGGAAAAGCAGCTCGGTATCACCGACAAGGCTCAGATCGAGGACATGGGCCTGGAGAAGTTCAACGAATACTGCGCGAAGTCCGTCATGAACTACGCCGGCGAGTGGGAAGAGTACGTCACCCGTCAGGCTCGTTGGGTGGACTTTGAGAACGGCTACAAGACCATGGACCCGGAGTACATGGAATCCGTCATGTGGGCGTTCAAGGAGCTCTACGACAAGGGCTTGATCTACCAGGGCTTCCGTGTGCTGCCGTACTCCTGGGCAGAGCACACGCCGCTGTCCAACCAGGAGACGCGTCTCGACGATTCCTACCGCGACCGCCAGGACCCTACCGTCACCGTCACCATGCCGTTCACCGGCGGGCGCGCCGGCTACGCTGCGGAGAAGACGTGGGCTGAGCACCCTGAACTGCACGATGCGGCTGCGATCGCCTGGACCACTACGCCGTGGACGCTGCCGTCGAACTTGGCGTTGGCGGTTCACCCGGAGGTTGAGTACTCGTTGGTGAAGCCGGGGGATGAGGGTGTCGTCGATACGCCATTGCTCTTGGCGACGAACCTGCTCGGCGCATACGCGAAGGAACTCGGCGAGTACGAGGTCATCTCCACGTTCACCGGCGCCCAGCTCGAGGGCCTGGAGTACGAGCCGGTATTCGATTACTTCCGCGATCATGAGAACGCGTTCATGGTGCTTAACGCGGACTACGTCACCACCGAGGACGGCACCGGTGTCGTCCACCAGGCGCCCGCCTTCGGTGAAGACGATATGTTCACCTGCCAGGACTACGGCATCGATTTGGTCATCCCCGTCGACGCCGACGGCAAGTTCACCTCGCTGGTTCCGGACTACGAAGGCAAGTTGGTCTTCGACGCGAACCGCGACATCATCCGCGACCTGCGCGCCAAGGGCCGTGTCGTGCGTGACCAGACCATCGTCCACTCTTACCCGCACTCCTGGCGCTCCGGCGAGCCACTGATCTACATGGCGCTGCCGGCTTGGTTTGTGAAGGTCACGGACATCCGCGACCGCATGGTCGAGCTCAACCAGGAGATCGACTGGATCCCGTCGCACATCCGCGATGGCCAGTTTGGCAAGTGGCTCGAAGGCGCTCGCGATTGGAACATTTCGCGTACCCGCTACTGGGGCTCCCCGGTGCCGGCGTGGGTATCCGATAACCCGGAGTACCCGCGCGTGGATGTCTACGGTTCCCTCGATGAGCTCGAGCGTGACTTCGGTGAGCGCCCCAAGTCGCTGCACCGTCCGCACATTGATGAACTGGTGCGTCCGAACCCGGACGACCCGACCGGTAAGTCCATGATGCGCCGCGTGCCGGACGTGCTCGACTGCTGGTTCGAATCCGGCTCTATGCCGTTTGCGCAGTACCACTACCCGTTTGAGAACCGCGAGGAGCACGACGCTCGCCAGCCGGCTGACTTCATCGTCGAGTACTCGGGCCAGACCCGTGGCTGGTTCTACGTCCAGCACGTGCTGTCTACCGCGCTGTTCGACCGTGTGGCGTACAAGAAGGTCGTCGCCCACGGCATCGTGCTTGGTTCCGACGGCCAGAAGATGTCCAAGTCCAAGGGCAACTACCCGAACGTCAACGAGGTTTTCGACCGCGACGGTTCCGACGCGATGCGTTGGTTCCTGATGTCTTCGCCGATCCTGCGTGGTGGCAACCTGATCGTCACTGAGCAGGGCATCCGCGAGGGCGTGCGCCAGGCGCTGCTGCCGATCTGGAACGCGTACACCTTCCTGCAGCTGTACTCCTCTGAGGACGCTCAGTGGTCGGTGGATTCCGACAACGTGCTCGACCGTTACATCCTGGCCAAGACCCACGACTTGGTTGAGGCCGTGGGCGAGGCTCTCGACGACACGCGCATCGCCGATGCTTGCGATGAGGTGCGTCGCTTCGCGGACACCCTGACCAACTGGTACGTGCGTCGCTCCCGTGATCGTTTCTGGGAAGGCCAGGAGGCGCACCCGGAGGCGTTCAATACGCTTTACACGGTGCTTGAAGTCGTGACCCGTACCGTCGCGCCGTTGCTGCCGTACATCTCTGAGGTGATCTGGCGTGGCCTGACCGGTGGCCGTTCCGTGCACCTGACTGACTTCCCGAAGGCAGACAACCTGCCGGCGGATGCTGACCTGGTCGCTGCGATGGATGCGACGCGTGCGGTGTGTTCGGCGGCGTCGTCGGTACGCAAGGCGAACAAGCTGCGTAACCGTCTTCCACTGCCGAAGCTCACTGTTGCTCTGCCAGAGGCTGATCTACTTGAGCCGTTCCGCTCCACCATTCGCGACGAGGTGAATGTCAAGGACGTTGAGCTCACCGCGGATGTGGACTCGGCTGGTTCGTTCGAGGTCGTCGTTAATGCGAAGGTTGCTGGTCCGAAGCTGGGCAAGGATGTCCAGCGCGCGATCAAGAACGTCAAGGCTGGCAACTATGAGCGTCGTGGCGACGACGTTGTGGTCGACGGCGACATCGTGCTGACTCCGGAGCTCTACACCGAGCGTCTCGTCGCCGAGAACCCGGAGAGCACTGCGCGTGTCGACGCCGACGCCGCCGTCGGCCTCGTCGTCCTGGACACCAACGTCACTGAGGAACTCGAGGCTGAAGGCTGGGCCGCCGATGTCATCCGTGGCCTGCAGGATGCGCGCAAGCGTGAGGGCCTTGAGGTCTCCGATCGCATTGCGGTTGTGCTTGCGGTGCCGGCTGAGAAGGAGGAGTGGGCTCGTCGTCACGCAGAGCACATCGCCGCTGAAACGTTGGCAACCTCCTTCGATGTGGTCACCGAACCAGTCGAAGGCCATGATGTTGTCGACGGTGTGACCGCCACCGTTCGCAAGAATTAGGCGCTGACGGACTATGCCGCTGCATAGTGGATCCTGACCCGGACCACTATGCAGCGGCATAGTGTTTTTAGGGGCTAGCCGTGAAGCGTGAGGCCCCAGTGCTGCATTGCGCCGGCGATTTCCATGCCGCTGGTGAGCGTCTTGTTGTAGTCGCTGCCGTTCGACGTCACCCCTAGTGCCCATGCGTCCGTGCCGTCGAACGCGAAGATCGCGCCTCCGGAATCGCCTCTGTCAGCGATGTTGCGAAACACGAATTGGCCGGCCCTATCTACCTCGACGAATTTGCCGCAGGAGTAGCCAGTGGTGGCACCGAGACGGCAAATGGTCATGTTGCCTTGCCCCGCTTGGGCTGGGGTGATCCAGCCCTTCAATCGGGAATTTACGGGCAGTGCGGAATCCACGTACGGCTTGGCATCGTCGTAAATCTCAATCAGTCCGATGTCGGTGCCGATAAAGCCCGTGTTGTCGCGCTCGTAGAAGGATTCGACCATCTCGCCCACAACCAGTGACCCGCCGTATTGGTCATTGACGTAGAACTGGTCACCCACATCGCCGCAGTGCCCGGCAGTAACGATGAATGTGCGGTTTTCCCGCGACGCGATAAAACCAGTAGAGCAGTAGCTTTTGTTCACGTTGTAAATCTTCGCGCCAGGTACAACCTTGCCCGGAGCCTCGAGAAACAGCCAGTCCTGTTTGTTGTGATAGTAAATGCCCAGGTTGTCGTCCCTGCCGGTTACTCCCGCGCCGTTGTTTCGTGGGTCGATGCGCTGCGGGTCCACGGCCTGCGCCTGTGGTTGCTGCGGCTGTGCGTGCTGTCGCTGTGCTTGCCTTGTGGGGCTGGATTCCGATTGCGGGGCGAGAAAGTTCTCGGGAGGGAAATAAAAATTGCTCACTTGGGCGTCGGAGTCGTCGATCCTGCAACGGAATGTGAATTCACCGATGTATTCGTCATTGCTGAGAAAACCGGAGATCTCGCTGTCGAACGACTGTCCCGTGATTGCGTCGGTGGGCACCTCGTGTGCATAGACCGTTAGGGCGTCGTAGGCAACGCCGTCGGCGGTGGACGCGTTTCTGGCGGCGTTCTGACATAATTCGGCGACCTCAGTCGGTGTCAGTTTGGTCTCGGGAGCATCGGCGGCGATATCTTCTGCACCGGAACAGGCAGTGAGCGCAGTGAGCGTGGTCGCGGATGCGAGCGCTACCGAGATTAACGTTTGGATGATCTTCACAGATGTCATGGTGACACATCGTGGCGACGAATGTGTCGACTATGCAGCGGCATAGTTTTTCGAACAAAGAACCGCCGTCTGCTCCAAACTATGCAGCGGCATAGTGAAAAAGCTGCGCAGCCAAGGTGGGGGAATGGCCTCTTTGGGTAGATTTGAGGAAAACTATTGACTCGAACACCTATACGATATATAAAGGTGTCAATGTTTGTAAACAAGGGGTGTGAACATGACAGTTGCAGTGAGCCAGTGGGTGGCTGATCGAACGAATGATTTGTCGGCAGAGGTGCTCGAAGACCGGATTAAGGTCAACCACCTTTCGGCCAATCACCATCGTGCGCGGATGCTTGAAGCAGTCGGGCAGTTCGATGAGCAGGATCTCGCGTCGCAGTATGGGGAGAAGTCGACCGCGACGTGGTTGCGTAGGGAACTCAACCTGCCCGAACCGACGGCCTTTGAGTATGTGAGGGTTGCCCGGGGCCTGCGCAGGTATCGCCGGTTATTCGAGGCGTTTGAGTCTGGGGTGATGCCGTATTCGACGGTTCGTTTTGTCCTGCAGTTTCTGGACGAGCAAAACGAAGAGGAGCTTGTCGCTCTTGCGTTGTCTCTGGCGTTTTCGGACCTGAAACTTGTGCTCGCCGGTGCCGGGCCGAAAGACGATGAGCCGACCGAGCCCTTCGCCCGGGCCAGCGAGTGCGACGATGGCATGCTTGCGTTCGAGGCCCGTCTTCCCGCCGTGGCTGGGCAGAAACTTCTGACCGCGCTGAAAATGGCGCAGTTGGCCAGTTTTGGTCTGGAGGACGTCGATCCGGAGGATCTCAACGATCCTGAAAAGGTGCAACTGCTTATCGACGACGCCACCAACGCCAAGGATGCTGTCGCCTCTGAGCAGGATCGCGAACCACGGAAACGGACAAAGATCACCGCCGAAGACATCGCGAAGACGGTTTCGCGCTACGGGCCTCCGGAGAAACAGGACGTTTACGCAGCGTTGCTGGCCATGGTGGATATGGTGCGGGCTCACCCGATTAGTCCGCTTCGTAGCCCCGGTGTGCAGGTCAATCTCATGGTGAATCAGGGCGGGGGCTGTTGGATGCCCGAAAACCGTGCCGCACGGTCAGAGGATGTGCGAAGCTACCTTGCTAACGCCGTGGTGCGGTTGCACTTGATGGACAAACATGGGCTGACCATCAACGTCGGCCGTGCACAGCGGTTCGCCACTGACGGCCAGGTGCAGGCGTTGCTAGCAACGTGGGGGTATCAATGTGCCATGCCTGGGTGCTCGCATCGCCGGTTTATTGAGATCCACCACATCCGAGAATGGGAGCATGGTGGCTCGACCAACATGGATAACCTCATTCCACTGTGCTCGAGTTGTCACTCGCAGGTTAGCCACGGGACGATCACAATTGAAAGCAGGGGAACCGACCTGTTCTTCACGTTTAACGATGGTGCGCGGTTTGTTTCCCGCGGGCGAGGGTTGCCGCGTCGCCTGGATTTCATCACGGGTACCTCATTCGATGAATGACGAAATTGGAACTCGGCGGTAGCGGTGGTGCACAGTGGTGGCATGACTCGCTGGGTGCTGCATATCGACATGGACGCGTTCTACGCGTCATGTGAGCAGCTCACCCGTCCCACGCTGAAAGGGCGGCCAGTGCTCGTTGCGGGTGTGACCGGCCGCGGGGTCGTGGCGGGCGCCAGTTACGAGGCAAGAAAGTATGGGGCGCGCTCCGCCATGCCAACACACCGGGCGGCACGTCTGGTGGGGCCAAAAGCAGTTCTTGTGGCAC
This sequence comes from Corynebacterium sp. HMSC05C01, assembly GCF_001807155.1. NCBI lineage: Bacteria > Bacillati > Actinomycetota > Actinomycetes > Mycobacteriales > Corynebacteriaceae > Corynebacterium > Corynebacterium sp. HMSC05C01. The sequence goes on from NZ_KV787954.1 coordinate 107,194, forward strand.
CCCGGCGGGAGGTGTACACGACCGCGTCGAGGCGAGTGTTCGAGGTGATTAGCAAGCACGTTGATGTGGTGGAGCAACTGTCCATCGATGAAGCCTTCATGGAGCCAGCTGAGCTCATTGGTGCTACCCCTGACGAGGTGCGTGAGTGGGCGAACCAGTTGCGCGCGGAGATCAAGGAGGAGACTGGCTTGCCGAGCTCGATCGGAGCTGGGGCGGGCAAGCAATACGCCAAGATTGGTTCGGGCCGCGCGAAACCGGACGGAGTGTTTGTCATCCCGCATGAAGAACAGTTAGAGATCCTGCATCCGATGCCGGTCAATGAGTTGTGGGGTGTGGGGCCGGTGACGGAGGCGAAGTTAGCGTCGGCGGGGATCGAGACGATTGGGGATTTGGCGGCGCTGACCGAGAAAGAACTCGATATCGCGATTGGTGGTGCGGTGGGCAAGCAGCTGTGGTGGCTTGCTCGCGGTGTGGATGAGCGGCCGGTTGCCCCGCGTGCTGTGGCGAAGCAGATCTCCTCCGAGCACACCTACCCGAACGATTTAACCCAGCCGTCGGAGGTAGACACTGCGCTGGAACGTGCGGCAGCGGATTCGCATCGACGGTTGCTCAAGGACGGGAGAGGGGCTCGCACGGTGACAGTGAAGCTGCGGATGGCGGACTTTCGCATCGAATCCCGCTCGGCGACCCTGCCGTATGCAACCGACGATGCGGAAACCCTGCTCGCAACGGCGTTTCGACTGGTGCGTTACCCGGACGAAGTCGGGCCAATCAGGCTTGTGGGGGTGTCGTATTCGGGCCTGGAGGATGCGCTGCAGGATGTGTTGTTTCCGGAGTTGGATCAGGAGATTGTGAAGCCGGCGCCGGTGGCGGAGGACTACGAAACTGGGGTGAGTGATCATGCCGCACCGGCTGGACTCGAGGTGGTCTCAGAGATGGGAGACACGCCAGGGCAGTGGCGGGCTACCCAGGACGTGTTTCACCCTGAGTTTGGGCACGGTTGGGTGCAAGGGGCCGGCAAAGGGTGGGTCACGGTGCGGTTTGAAACTCGCGCGACGGGGCCTGGCAGGGTCAAGAGCTTGCGTAGCGACGATCCCGCGCTCGTCCCGGCCGACCCCGTCGATTCGTTGGCGTGGGAGGACTGGCTGTCAGAGCAGTGAGCTGGGATTCACACCGGTGGCCAGGGCGGTGAGCAGTGCGATACGAGCTTGGCCGGGGGAGAGATGGCCGGCGGGCAGCGCGCCGAGGTCGCCGAGGGTAAAACCGCCACCTGCGCCGCCGTAGGCGAAGGTCACTGCACCGTAGGGGGCAGAAGTGGCAATCACTACGGGGATGCCGCGGCGCAGCATGTCGCGAAGTGCTTCGCCGGTGCCGTCGGAGACGTTGCCGGCACCGAGGGCCTCGACAATGACGCCGTCGGGGGACTTCGAGGCGACAAGATGTGCAACGGTGCCGTCGTCACCCGGCCACGCACGCAGGATCGGCACGAACAAGCCATCCAATGGCGCAGCGGGGACAGGCATAGGTCGGCGCAGTGAAACGGGGACGTCGAAGGCGTCCAGATCGGTAGTGTGCCGCTTGCGTAGGCCGCGTGCAGGCAAGGTTGCGCCACCGAAGTGAACGAAGGCGCCACCGCCGCGTTGGGTGGCGGCCACCTCGATCGCGCCACGCAGGTTCGCGGGCCCGTCAGGGTGGGGATGATCGGCGGAGCGCATCGCACCGGTCAACACGACGGGCCGTTCATCGCGGTGGACGAGTTCTAACGCGAGGGCGGTTTCTGCCAAGGAGTCGGTGCCGTGGGTGATGACGAGGCCGGTGAGGGTGTCGTCGTGAAGCAATGCGCTAGTGAGCGCACGAAGGCGGTCGATGTCGGCGAGCCCCATTGACGACGAATCCAGACTCGCAATCTCCCGAGTTTGCACGTCACGGGTGGTTTCGCTACGGGCGACAAGTTCGTCGGCGGACAGGGTGGGCACCAGTGCGCCGGAGACATCGGCGGTGGAGGCGATGGTGCCTCCGGTGGAGACAACGTAGACGGTCATGTGCACCAGAGTGCCAGAAATGGGCTTCAGTGCAGTAACGTTGAGCAAGTCAATCAAGGTATGCAAGGAGAACACGTGAAAGCACAGCGATTTGCTGCGGCACTTGCAGCGGCCAGCCTCGCGCTGGGTCTGACCGCCTGCTCGGGCGAGTCCGACAACACGGAGAACACCACCACCGCAGCCGAACAGGCAAGCGCATCCGACGCAGCGCCAGTGGCAGAAATGCCCACGGCGGAGGAGCTCAACGCAGTTCTGCAACGCGCCGCCGACCCGAACCTGCCGATTGCGGAGCGCGCCAACACCGTCCAGGGTGGCGAAACCACGCCGGAACTGTTCGATCTGATGACTCAGTCTCAGCAGGAATCAGGCGCGAACTTCCAGGTGGTCAACCCGGTGTTGCCGGGCTACACCACCAACTCGGTGTTGGCGACGGTGAACTTCACCCGACCGGACGCGGAATCGCAGCTGGCTGAGGATGTGGAGTTTGTGTACGAGGAGGGCCACTGGAAGATCTCGCAAAGCTGGGCGTGCTTCCTGGTCAGCAACACCTTGCCGCCGGAGCAGGTGCCGGACATGTGCAACACCGGCGCACCGGCCGCACCGGCTGAGGCCCCGGCCGAAGCCCCAGCCGAGCAGGCGCCTCCGGCAGCTCCTGGCCTGTAAGTTAAGCGCCGTACCGCACAGCCCGCGTGATGTCTTGGACCACGCGGGTTGTTTGCTCCCCGCCGGAGTACACCAGGTGGGTTGTCGCTTCCACCTCGCCTGACACTGGCAACGGGCGGGAGAAATCGACGGTGATGTGCCCCTTCGACGTGGTGGAAGAGGACTCCACCTCGATGTGCTGGCCGTTGAGGTCCCCGGCGGCATCGGCGTCGATCGTCATGTCCTTTTCCGAGGGGCGTTCCTCGATGTCGACGGCAAGGTCAACGGTGGAACCGGTAAGCGACTCGACAGTGTAGGTGGTGGTGCGCAACATCGTGTTGTCGCCGGCGACTCGGTTTTCCACCTTCCATACGCCACCCTCACCGATTGGCTCGGTGGGGAACACGACGTTTTGGGTGATCAGCGCCAGCAGGGCGGGCTCCACATGCTGCAGGCCGCGCTCCGGTGCTTCCGGTGGGGCGAGCAGTTTGATGGTGGAGATCTTCCCAGAGTCGTCGCCACGCCAGCTCATGCGGAAGCCTTCAGTGGCGGCGACGTCCTGGCCGATGTCCAGGTTGGAGTGTTTGCCGGAGCCGACGGTGAAGTCGATTCGTCGAGAAGCAGCTGCTTCTCCCTCGCCGGGTTCAGGTGCGTCACCAACCGAGATGTCCAGCGGCAACGTCGTGATCGCCACATCGCCGCCCCGGACCTGATCGCCCACTGTCTGCGCGACACCGGACGAGACCGCAACCGTGGTGGACCAGGGCTCGGCGTTCTCGGTGTACGACAACACGCGAGCATGTTCGCCCGTATCGACGACAGTGACACCCGGCTCGTCCACAGGGAACGCGGGCACGCCCTCGATCAGGTCTTCCTCGCCCGCGCATGCGGTGAGGGACAGTGACAAAGCAACGGCGGCAACGGCGGCAGTTAAACGAGACATCTTTAAGAACGTACCGCACGGCATACGCAGGGGTAGCGTCCGAGGCGCTAAGGTGGGACGGCGATGGAACAGGCAACGAAACCCCGCTCGACACCCCGCTACCTTGGTGTCGTGATCGCTGTGATGCTCATCGTGGCGGCGCTGGACCAGCTCCTGAAAATCATCATGGTCGCATGGCTGGAACCCGGAGTGCCCCACCCAGTGATCGGAGATTGGTTCCGCTTCTACCTGCTGTTTAACCCGGGCGCCGCATTTTCAATGGGGCAGAATTCGACGTGGTTATTCACCACCCTCCAACTTGCGTTTGTCATTGGTGCGCTGTGGTTTGGTCCTCGCATGTCCACACGTTGGGAGGCGTTTGGTCTAGCGCTGGTCGCAGGTGGCGCACTGGGCAACCTGTGCGACAGGTTGTTCCGTGAGCCTGGATTCTGGTTCGGACATGTGGTGGACTACATCTCCGTAGGCAGTTTCGCGGTGTTTAACCTGGCCGATGCTGCTATTACGGTCGGTGTGGTGGTGTTTGTCGTGGCCACCTTTGTTGCAGAGCGGAAGGGGGACAACGATGGGTAAGTTCCGGGCGCTTCCAGTGCCGGAAGGGCTGGACGGGATGCGTGTCGATGCTGCGATGTCGAAGCTGTTCGGTGTCTCCCGTGCCGTCGCCGCAGAAATTGCCGCGAACGGTGACGTGCTTGTCAACGGCACTGCTGCACAGAAATCGGAACGAGTCCACACAGGCGCCATGCTGGAGGTCACTCTGCCGGAGCCGAAGCGGGCGCCGCAGCCGGTCACCGAACTCGTTGAAGGTCTGGAGATCCTGTACAAGGATGCCGACGTCATCGCGGTGGATAAGCCTGTGGGCGTGGCGGCGCATCCGACCCTGGGCTGGGAAGGCCCCGATGTGGTCGGTGGGTTGCAAGCCATGGGATTCACGCTTCCCGATGCTGGCCCGCCGGAGCGCAAGGGCATCGTGCAGCGTCTCGACGTCGGCACATCCGGCGTCATGATCGTTGCCGCAAGCGTGCCCGCTTACTCCGCGTTGAAACGCGCCTTTAAAGAACGCACCGTGGACAAGACCTATAACGCGTTGGTGCAGGGGCTGCCGGACCCGACAGTCGGCACAATTGATGCACCGATCGGACGCCACCCTTCCGCTGGGTGGAAGTTTGCCGTCACGCAGGACGGCCGGCCGAGCGTGACCCACTACGAAGTAATTGAAGCGTTCCGCCGGGCGAGTCTCATCGAGGTGCACCTAGAAACGGGCCGGACCCACCAGATCAGAGTGCATATGTCCTCGGTGGGCCATCCCTGCGTGGGAGATCCGATGTATGGGTCGGACCCGACACTGTCGAAGCAACTCGGGTTGAAGCGCCAGTGGCTGCATGCCACCAGCCTTGGGTTCGTCCACCCGCGTACCGGTGAATATATGGAGGTCACCTCCGAGTATCCGGAGGACCTTCGTGTGGCGCTTGATGCGGTCCGTAACGGGTAGGCGGGTCGTCGCAACGCTGCTTGCAGCTGTTGTTGCGCTCTCAGCGTTGTGGGCGATTGGCGTTGCGACGCCACCACTGCCATCTGTGCTGCAAGGCGACACCCTCGGGCCCGAAGACGGGGAAGAGAACTACAAGCAACGTGCCGACGACACCTTGCGTGCCGCCGACGCCCCCGCGTTCGCGCTTGTGACGTTCGATACAGCATTATCTGCTCACGATGCTGCGGTGACGGTTGCGCCGGCGCGCCGGGCGAGTGCTCTGGTCGCGGACGGCGGAGCACCTATCGCGGTTGGTGAACCGCCTGCGGGGCAGCTACGTGACGAAATCTTCCAGCAAGCAACCACGCAGCCAATTGACGCAGTGATCGTTTACGGTTCAGGCGATGAACTCCGCGCGGTTGCCGAACAGCCAGCTGTTTTCGCCGTGGAAGTATTGCCTTCTGATGCTGTGTGGGGAGCGTTTGCATTGACCCGAAACGTCTCTGGGGGCCGTGTATAGTTTGCGGAGTTATATGCCTGCTACCGGGAGGAGACCCCTTGGCTTCCGAGACCAATCACTCGACCGCACGTCGCCGGCTGACACGCGTGAGCCTGGCAATTGTCACGTCGTCCGCACTGCTGCTCGGCGCGTGCGGATTCGGTGGCGATGGCAACGGCGAAGGCGAAGGTGACGGGCTGCAGCCCGGCGATTACACCGTCGTGTCCCAGGAAGGCGTCTCTGACAGTGTTGTCGTCTCCGGCAAGATTGAGCCGGTGCGCACTGTCAACATCACCTCGGCGGTGCAGTCTGAGGTAAAGAATGTTGCAGTGAAGGCTGGCGACAGGGTCCAGGCGCAGCAGTTCCTCGTTGCCATGAATACCGAGGAGCTGGAGCGCCAGTTGGCGGTCCAGCAAAAGCAGCAGGCGAACGCGCAGGCTGATGCGCAGGCCAACGTGCAGCAGGCGCAGCAGCAGTTGAACGCGTATCAGGCAAGCATCAATAACGGGACGCACCCGGCGATTGCTGCTGCTCAAGCGCAGGTCGACCAGGCGCAGGCGGCTTACAACGCTGCTGTTGCTGCAGAGGGCGGCCCGCGCTTGATCAACCGCGGCATGGCGGCTGTGGAGCAGATGGCGGGTCAGATCTCCTCGCTTGGCAATGCGACGGCAAAGCCCGGTGTTCCAGCACCACCGGCACAGCCGGCACAACCGGCACCGCAAGCTCCGGCGCAGCTCGCTGGTGGTTCGTTGAGCAAGCAGGAGGCTCAGGCGGCGCTGCAGCAGGCTCAGGCGGAACTTGAGTCCGCACGTGCGCAGGCGGCGCAGGAACGTGACCAGTTGCAGGCGCAGGTGAGCTCCGCTACCCGTCAGGCCGAGTCGGCGCAGCTTGGCGAGGGCGACGGCACCCTCGAATACCAAGTCCGTGAAGGCACCGTGTACGCCCCGATCGCGGGATTGGTGACCGAGGTTTCCGTGCACGAAGGCGACATCCCGCAAGGCAAATTGCTCAGTATTGCCGACGATTCCTCCCTGGTCATTCGGGCAGAGGTCCGTGAGTCGGACGTGCCAAACATCTCGGTCGGGGACCGGGTTGATTTCACGTCGACCGCAACTGGCAAGAAGCAGTTCAAGGGCAAGGTCACGCGCATTGCGCCGGCCGCGAGCGGTTCTGGTTCTGCTGAGGTTCCTGGCATGGCGATGGGCGGCGGCGGATCGCAAAATTCGAGCGAGGTGACGTTCCCGGTCGAGATCGAAATCACCGGCGACAAGGAAGGTCTGCTGCTGGGTGGTACCGCGCGTGCGGAGATCATTACCGCTGAGGCGAAGGACGCGCTCAACGTCCCGCTCGACGCCGTGTATGAGGAGGACGGCAAGAAGAAGGTTCTCGTCATGGCAACCGAGGGCGAAGATGCGACCTCTGGCAAGGTCGAGGAACGCATCGTGAAAACCGGTGCGTCCAACGACGTCGACATTGCCATTACGGGCGGCGACCTCAAGGCTGGCGATATTGTCGTGAACTGGCCGGACGAGTACCGCGAGCGTATCGGGGAGACCGTTGAGATCAACGACCCGAACTTCGACCCGGAGAAGGTCCGCGAGGCTCGCGAAGGCAAGAAGAAGCAGGACGGCGAGAAGGAGCAGCCGTAAGTGTTTCGCAGGAAAAAGCGTCCGCTTGACGACGACACCCTGACCGACACGACAGACACCCACGACCCGTTCTTCCTCGACGGCGAAGAAGACCCAGCCGATGAAGACGAACCGGTAGTTGAAACTGTCCCGGTGGAGGAAGTCGTCGATACGCAGCCGCGCATGGAGAACACCGGCAGGTTGATCGACATGCGCCGGATCGTGAAGACGTACAACGTTGGCGAGCCGAGCGAACTGACCGTACTGCACGGCGTGGATTTCTACGCTGAACAGGGCGAATTTGTTTCTATCGTGGGTCCTTCGGGCTGCGGTAAATCGACGTTGATGAACCTAATCGGCATGCTTGATCGCCCCACGGAAGGTGCGTATGCCTTCAACGGCGAACCTGTGTACGCGAAGCAGGACAAGGAACTGGCGCATTACCGCAGCCAAAACATCGGATTCATTTTTCAGAACTTCAACCTCGTTGGCCGCATCGACGCGCTGCAGAACGTGGCCATGCCGATGATGTACGCCGGTGTGCCGAAGCGCGAGCGCGAGGAGCGCGCCGCCGAACTGCTGGATCGCATGGGCATGGGGGATCGGTTGCACCACAACCCCAACGAACTTTCGGGTGGCCAGAAGCAGCGTGTGGCAATCGCACGCAGCCTGGCCAATGACCCAGGGCTGCTGCTTGCCGACGAGCCCACGGGCGCCCTGGATTCCAAAACCGGACGCATGGTCATGGATCTGTTCCACGAACTCAACCAGGAACTGGGCAAAGCCATCGTGTTTATTACCCACAACCCGGAGTTGGCTGAAGAAACCGGCCGGATCGTGGAAATGATGGACGGAAAAATCGCTCGTGTGCGCCAGCCGGGTGGGGTGAACTAGGTGAATATTCGCGAATCGCTACGGTTGGCGCTGTCCAGCCTGAATACCAACAAGTTGCGCTCGCTGCTGACGCTTTTGGGCATCATCATCGGCATCATGGCCGTGATCATCATCATGACGTTGGGCCGTGCCCTCGAGAACGATGTGATGGGTGGTCTGGAAGACGCCGGCACGACCACGTACCCGGTGATGGTGCACGAACGCGCGGAAGAAGGCGAGAAATCCGAGGACCCGTTTGCGGCGTTTGATCTTGCCCCGCCGACAAACGAGAACGATGCTGTCACGTTTGATCAGCTCAACGAGCTGCAAGCGTCGTTCGGCGACCGCGTGCAAGGCATCGATCTGGAGCTTTCCGGCGGTGGTGACGCACAGGTCGGGGACAACACTTCAAGTGTGTCGATCTACCCGTCGCTTGCGAGTTCGCTCGACATGCGTGGCCTGAAGGTTCAGTACGGTCGCGGGTTGGATCAAGACATCATTGATAGTCGTCGCCCCGTTGCCGTTGTGTCGCCAGAGCTGGTCGAGGCGTTGTTCGACAACGATCCGAGCAAGGCGCTCGGCTCCCGCTTCGACCTCATCATCGACGGCAAGCCGGCGGTGTTCACCATCATCGGTGTGCTGGAAAAATCGGAGAGCCAGCCCATGTTCGGGGAAACCGCGTTTGCGGACGCCTACATTCCGGTCACGGCCGCGGACAGGGTTGGCTTGGAGGCGGACTGGGTGTCGTCGTTTAGCGTGCGTGCTGCTGTGGATGAGGACCCGGAAGTGTTCCGCGCAGACCTGCAAACGTACCTGGATCGCATGTACGCCGGTAACGACAACTACGAGGCCGAGGTGTTCGATATCTCAGCGAGCCTCGAAGGCTTGACGACGATCTTCCGCACCCTGTCGACCGTGCTCTCCGCAATCGGCGGCATCTCGCTCCTCGTCGGCGGTATCGGCGTGATGAACATCATGCTGATCACGGTTACTGAACGCACCCGCGAAATCGGCGTGCGTAAAGCGCTCGGCGCAACCCACAATGATATTCGTGTCCAGTTCATCGTCGAGGCGATGCTGGTGTGCCTCATCGGCGGCGTCATTGGCGTCATCCTGGGTGGCGCTGTCGGCATGATCGCCAGCTCGGCGCTTTTGGAAATGACATGGCCGCCGATCGGAGCCGTGGTGTTCGCGCTGCTGTTCTCGCTGGCGACCGGTGTGTTCTTCGGCGCATACCCTGCGTCGAAGGCCGCGAAGATGCAGCCCATCGACGCGCTGCGCTACGAATAATTCGGACTTGCGTAGCCGTCTAAGATGAGCCGCATGGCCAAAAAATCCTCCTTCGTTCATCTTCATAACCACACCGAGTTCTCCATGTTGGACGGCATGGCAAAGGTGGACTTGCTGGCTGAGGAGGTGTCCCGCCAGGGCATGCCAGCAGTCGGCATGACCGACCACGGCAACATGTTCGGCTCCAATGCGTTTTACCGTCGCATGGTCGATGCTGGTGTGAAGCCGATCATCGGCATTGAGTCTTACATGGCACCGGACTCTCGTTTTAATAAGAAGCGTGTGCTGTGGGGTACGCCGGATCAAAAGCGTGACGATGTCTCCGCGTCCGGCGCATACCTCCACCAGACCATGCTCGCCGAGAACGCGACGGGTCTGCGCAACCTGTTCAAGCTGAGCTCCCTTGCGTCGTACGAGGGACAGTTGGGCAAGTGGCCTCGCATGGATGCGGAACTTATCGCCGAGCATGCTGACGGCATTATCGCGACCACTGGCTGCCCGTCCGGTGATGTGCAAACCCGCCTGCGCTTGGGCCAGTTTGACGCCGCGTTGGAGGCTGCGGCGATGTGGCAGGACATCTACGGCAAGGACAACTACTTCCTTGAACTGATGGACCACGGGTTGCACATCGAACGCCGCGTGCGCGACGACCTGTTGCGCATCGGAGAGATGCTTGAACTGCCGCCGCTGGTGACCAACGACTGCCACTACGTCCTCGAATCCCAGGCGCCCGCGCACGAGGCAATGCTGTGTGTCCAGACAGGCAAGACGCTGCTGGATCCGGACCGCTTCAAGTTTGATGGCTCCGGCTACTACATCAAGACTGCCGAACAGATGCGTGAGTTGTGGGACTCCACCGTGCCTGACGGGTGCGACAACACCCTGTGGATCGCGGAGCGTGTCGGCGACTACAGCGAGTTGTGGGAGGAACACCCGCACGATCGCATGCCGATCGCGGACGTTCCGGAGGGACACACCCCGACGACGTGGCTGCGTGAGGAGGTTCGCCGCGGACTGTCGGAGCGTTTCAACGGGGGAGAGGTTCCGCAGGAATACACCGAGCGTGCGAACTACGAGATCGACGTCATCGACATGAAGGGCTACCCCTCCTACTTCCTGATCGTTGCGGAGCTGATTAAGCACGCCCGCGAGATCGGCATTCGCGTTGGTCCGGGTCGTGGTTCCGCCGCTGGTTCGTTGGTTGCGTATGCGTTGACCATTACAAATATTGACCCGATGGAGCACGGCCTGCTCTTCGAGCGATTCCTCAACCCGGAGCGTCCGTCCGCACCGGATATCGATATCGACTTCGACGATCGCCGCCGCGGCGAAATGATCACCTACGCCGCCGAGCGTTGGGGTGAGGACAAGATCGCCCAGGTGATCACCTTCGGCACAGTGAAGACGAAGCAGGCGATTAAGGACTCGGCGAAGGTGAACTTCGGCCAGCCGGGCTTCCAGATGGCCGACCGCATCAACGGTGCCTTGCCACCAGCAATTATGGCGAAGGATATTCCACTGTCCGGCATCACCGATCCGGAGCACGAGCGCTACGCGGAAGCGGCTGAGGTTCGCTCGCTGATCGAGACAGATCCGGATGTGGCCAAGATCTATGAAACCGCCCGTGGACTTGAAGGCGTTGTGCGCCAAGCAGGCGTACACGCGTGTGCTGTGATTATGGCGTCTGTGCCGCTGATGGACCACATTCCGATGTGGAAGCGTCCTGCCGACGGTGCGATCATTACCGGTTGGGACTATCCGGCGTGCGAGGCCATTGGCCTGCTGAAGATGGACTTCCTCGGCCTACGCAACCTGACAGTGCTTGGCGACGCGCTGGAGAACGTGGAGAAGAACCGCGGCGAGACCATCGACCTTGAAGCCTTGGACACCGACGACGAGGCGGTGTACGAGTTGCTGTCTCGCGGCGACACTCTCGGTGTGTTCCAGCTCGACTCCGGAGGTATGCAGGAGCTTCTCAAGCGTATGAAGCCGACGGGCTTTAACGATATTGTCGCCTCGCTCGCTCTGTACCGTCCGGGCCCGATGGGTGTGAACGCTCACTGGGACTACGCCGACCGCAAGAATGGGCGCAAGCCGATCACTCCGATTCACCCGGAGCTTGAGGAGCCGCTGCGCGAGATTCTCGACGAAACCTACGGCCTGATCGTCTACCAAGAGCAGATCATGAACATCTCGCAGAAGGTAGCCAACTACACGGCTGGTCAGGCAGACGGCTTCCGTAAGGCCATGGGTAAGAAGAAGCCGGAGGTGCTGGCGAAGGAGTACGAGACGTTCTCTGCCGGCATGTTTGAAAACGGCTACTCCAAGGAAGCCGTCGATGCACTGTGGGGAACGATTGAGCCGTTCGCGTCGTACGCGTTTAACAAGTCGCACGCCGCAGGCTATGCGTTGGTGTCGTACTGGACTGCCTACATGAAGGCGAATTACGCCGCTGAGTACATGGCCGCGCTGCTGACCTCTGTGGGGGACAAGAAGGACAAGTCCGCGATTTACCTGGCGGATTGCCGCCACTTGGGCATTAGCGTGTTGCAGCCAGATATTAACGAGTCTGAAGAGAACTTCATGGCTGTCGGCAAAGACATCCGTTACGGACTTGCGGCTGTGCGAAACGTCGGTGCGGAAGTGGTGGAGTCCATCAAAGAGACCCGCAAGTCCAAGGGGCACTTCACCAGCTTCTCTGACTACCTGGACAAGATCGATCTCCTTCCGTGCAACAAGCGCATCACGGAATCGCTGATCAAGGCAGGCGCGTTCGATTCTTTGGGTCACCCGCGTAAAGGCTTGATGCTGATCCAGGAAGACGCGGTGGACTCAGTCTTGGCGACGAAGAAGGCCGCTGACAAGGGCCAATTCGACCTCTTCGCGGGCCTTGGCGGCGAGGACGGTTCCGCGAACTCTGCGTTTGCCATTGAAGTACCTGAAGACGAATGGGACCGTAAGCACAAACTCGCCCTCGAGCGCGAAATGCTTGGCCTATACGTGTCCGGGCACCCGCTTGATGGGTACGAGGAAGCCATCGATGCACAGACCGATACGCAGCTCACCACCATCCTGTCCGGTGAACTGCGTAACGGCGCAGAGGTCACCATCGGTGGGTTGATTTCGAATGTGGACCGACGCTTCTCTAAGAAGGACGGTTCCCCCTGGGCGATTGTGACCATCGAGGATCACCACGGCGCGCAGGTGGATGTGCTGCTCTTCAACAAGGTGTACGCGCTCGTCGCTCCGCAAATTGTGGAGGACAACATCATTTTGGTCAGAGCACATGTCTCAATTCGTGACGAGCGCATGAGCTTGTTTGGCGACGACGTCAAAGTCCCCGAACTTGGCCCCGGCAACGGTGCTGGCCTACCGCTTCGTCTAACGCTGCGGACGGACCAGTGCACCATCGACAACATTTCGAAACTCAAGGGAGTGCTGTCGAACAACCCAGGCGACTCAGACGTCTATCTCAACCTGGTCAACGGCGAACACAGTCAACTGATGATCCTCGGCGACCATCTGCGAGTGCACCGTTCTGCGAGCCTGATGGGTGATCTCAAGGCAACCCTGGGTGCGGGGATCTTGGGCTAGGGCGGACTATGCCGCTGCATAGTGTGCGGGTTTGGGGCTCGTGCGGTAGTGACTATGCCGCTGCATAGTGCGCGAGCTCGAGGATCCAGCGGTAGTGACTATGCCGCTGCATAGTCGGCTTCGATGATTCTCTGCGGCTGTACCGTTCTGCGAGCCTGATGGGTGATCTCAAGGGAACCCTGGGTGCGAAGATGCTGGGCAAGGGGGAAACTATGCCGCTGCATAGTGCGCGGGCACGAGGTACCAGCGGTAGTGACTATGCCGCTGCATAGTCGGCTTCGGTGATTCTCTGCGGGTGTACCGCTCCGTGAGCTTGTTGGGTGACGCCTTGGGTGCGGGGATGCTGGGCAAGGGGGAAACTATGCCGCT